>CAZVIK010000013.1:0-35778 GCA_964627045.1 uncultured Solibacteraceae bacterium
GCCTTTCCGGCGACACGATATCATTAGGTAAGTCGTCGCGCTGGTAACGGCAGGAGTTCCATGAAATCAATCGTGCGCGCGGTTCTCGGTTTGTGCGCTGGCGGTGTCATGCTCTCAGCTACCGATTTGAAGATTCCCTTTGAGAAGTACACGCTTTCCAACGGGATGCGGGTGATCCTGTCGCCGGACAAATCCGTGCCGGTGGTGAGTGTCTACGTCATTTACGGCGCGGGTGCGCGCTCGGAAGAGAAAGGCCGCACGGGGTTCGCGCACCTGTTCGAGCACATGATGTTCCAGGGTTCGGAAAACGCCCCCAAGGGCTCGCACTTCAAGCTGGTGGAATCCAACGGCGGGGCGCTGAACGGCTCCACGCACCCGGATTACACCGATTACTTCGAGGTGCTTCCCGCCAACAAGCTGGCGGTGGGCCTGTGGCTGGAGAGCGACCGCATGCGCTCACTGGCCATCACGCAGGAGAACCTGGACAACCAGAAACAAGCGGTGAAGCAGGAGCGTCGGCTGACCTTCGACAACGCGCCCTACAACACGGCCATTGTGGACGTGTGGCCGCAGATCGGGTTTCAGAACTGGCAGAATTCGCACTCGCTGATCGGGTCCTTCGAAGACCTGGACGCGGCGTCGGTGGAGGACGTGGCGAAGTTCTTCCGCACTTACTACGCGCCCAACAACGCGGTGCTGGTCCTGTCGGGCGATATCGACGCGGCCGGGGCCAAGAAGCTGGTGGATGCCTATTTCGGCGACATCCCGCCGCAGCCGCAGCCGGAACATCCGGACCTGGCGGAGCCTGCCGAAGTGAAACCTCGCCACGAGGTTCACAAAGACCCGCTGGCGCAGGTGCCGGCCGTGGTCATTGGCTACCCCGGCCCGGCGCGGCGCTCGCCGGACTACTACGCGCTCGCAATGCTGGACGTGCTGTTGACCGGCGGCGAGAGTTCCCGCTTCCAGCAGAACCTGGTCAAGGGGCGCCAGTCGGTGGTTCAATACCAGGCCGACCTCGGCTGGCCGTTCGCGGGCGCAGGCGACTTCAAAGACCCCGGCCACTACGCGATGATGCTGCTCCACAACCCGGCCTTCCAAGGCGCCGATATTGTCGAACAGGCACAGGGAGAGATCGGGAAGATTCAAAAAGACGGCGTGGACGCCAAGGAATTGGCCCGCGTGAAAACGTACTTCCGCGCCAGCGTGATCAGCCGGATGCAGAGCTCGTTGCAGCGTGCGCGGATGCTTGGGCAATACGAAATGCTCGACGGCAACCCGGATTTCATCAACACCGAGATGGCGTCTTTCCTGGCCGTGACGCCGGCGGAGATTCAGGCCGCGGCGCGGAAATACTGCGTCCCGGAGAGGCGCTTCGTGCTGGAGATCGTTCCAGGACCGGCCGCCGGTGAGGCGGAGAAATGAAGGGAAGGAGATTCGCGCTGTTCGCATTGGTGGCCGCCATGACACTATCCGCCCAAAAACTGGACCGCAGTAAACCGCCGGAAACCGGCGCGCTGCCTCCCTTCAAGCTTCCATCTGTGCATCAGACGGCGATTTCCAACGGCCTGCGCGTGGTGCTGGTGGAGGACCGGCGCTTTCCGATGGTGTCGCTCCGGCTGGCCTTCGAAGCGGGATCGAAGTTTGACCCTCCGGCGCTGCCCGGGTTGTCCGATGCCGTCGCGACGTTACTGACTCAGGGGACCAAGACGCGCGGCGCACGGCAGATCGCGGAAGAGCTAGCCGAGTTGGGAAGCGCGCTGCGGGCCGGCTCCGGACCGGACGGGCTCACGCTGTCCGGCAACGGACTTTCCGAGAACCTGCCGAAGCTGCTGGACCTGGCGGCCGACGTGGCGCTGAACGCATCGTTCCCGGAGGACGAGGTCAAGCTGTACCAGAACCGCCGGACGCAGGAGTTGCTGGCCGAACGCGCCGAAGCCGCCTTCTGGGCCGACGAGAAACTCTCGTCGGCGGTATTCGGATCGCATCCGTACGCGCGCGAGAATCCGACGCCGGAATCGCTGGCGAAGATGGATCGCTCTGTGCTGGCGCAGTTCCGCGACGCGCACTTGACGCCCGCCAATGCCGTCCTGATTCTGCTGGGCGCGATTCCAGGGCGCGAGGAAACGATCGGGCTCGTTAAGGCCCGGTTCGGCGCGTGGCCGAAGAAGGCGCTGGCCCCGAGGCCCGCGGCTGAGTTCCCGGAGCCCGCGCGCCGCATCCTCTTGGTGGACCGGCCCGGTTCGGTGCAGGCCGATATTCGCATGGGGCGGCTGGCGGTGAACCGCACCGACCCCGACTTCTTTCCTCTTCTGGTGGCCAACACCATTCTCGGCGGCGGCGCCAGTTCGCGCATGTTCACGAACATCCGCGAGAAACAGGGCTTCGCCTACGACGCTCACAGCAGCCTCTCGCCGCGCAGAGATGGGGGGCTGTTCACGACGGTGACGCAGGTGCGCAACGAGGTTCTGGAGCCCGCCTTGCAGTCGATCGACGCCGAGCTTCAGCGCCTTGTGAAGGAGCCCGTCGCGGACGCCGAACTGGACGACGTGAAGAACTACCTGAGCGGGAACTTCGTGATGAGCCTGGAGACGCAGGCGGGCGTGGCCACGCAGCTCGCGAACATGAAGCTGCTCGGGCTGCCCGACGACTACCTGGAGACCTACACGGCGAAGGTGCGGGCGGTGACTCCGGCGCAGATCCAGGCCGCAGCGGCCAGGCACTTTGCTCCCGGCGCGGCAAGCATCGTCGTGGTGGGCGCCGCCGCGCAGATTACCGGGACGCTGGAAAAGCTGGGCAAGATCACCGTGGTGAAGGCCGAATGATGAAGATCGTAAGCTCGCGCGAGCGTTACCGCTGCAACCTGTTCCGTGTGACCGAGGACCGCGCCATCGATCCGGACGGTTTCGAGATCCGCCGCTCCATCGTGCGGCACGCCGGTTCCGCCGTGATGATGGCGGTGGACGGGAAGGGCCGCGTGCTGCTGGTGCGGCAATACCGTCTGCCGGCCGATGCGATGCTGTGGGAACTGCCCGCCGGGAGGCTCGATGCCGGGGAAACGCCGCTCCAAGCCGCGCGACGCGAACTGGAGGAGGAAACCGGCTACCGCGCGCGGAAGTGGAAGAAGCTGCTTTCGTTCTTCGCCAGTCCCGGCTACATCGCCGAGAAGATGAATGTCTATCTGGCGACGGATCTGATTCCCGGCCCGCCCAAGCCGATGGACGACGAGCGAATCCAGACGCGCTGGTTCAAGTCCGCCGAGTTGAGGCGCATGATCCGCACGGGCCGTTTGATTGACGGCAAGACCATCGCGGCGTTCCTGGCCTACCAGGCGAAGCTGTAGCCCGTTGCCACAGCAATCGCGCCCCGCCGGGCCTTGTCAGATCTTGCCGTGCACCGCGATCAGCGACTTCGTCACGCCCAGGAACCTTTCGCGCAAGATGCGGGCCTCCGGAAACAGTCGCTGCATCTCGGCCGCGTCCAGCAGGCGGATGTCGTTCAGGTAGTGCTCGACGTAATATTCGCGGCGGTCCGGAGACGGGCGCTCCAGCAGGTCCCAGACGGTGAGCCGCCGCACGATCCACCGCTGCATGCCACGCGGGAGCATGTGCAGCAGTGGCGTGCAGAGATGCGGCTCCACGGGGAAGTAACGGTTCGGCGTCTGCACCCAGTAGCGGCGTCCTACGCGGCGAATCTCCTCCGCGAATTGGCTGCGCTCTTCTGGGTTGCCGATGTGCTCGATCACTGAGTTGCTGAAGACGATGTCGAAGGACCGGTCGGGGAAGGGAAGCCGGCACCCGCTCGCGGCCACCGTCGTAAATCCGGCCGCCGCCGGTTGGATTCCCAAGGGAAGGTTCGCGAGGGTTACCGGCGGCCTACGGTCCACGAACAGCCAATTCATGTCCGTCCCGCCCACATCCAGGACGCGCGTGCGCTCGTCCAAGCACATCGTTTCGGCGAACAAGCGCATCCGGCGCCTGCGGAAACGAACGATGGTGGAGTGGAGCAGATTCACCGGGCGGCGTTCTCACGGTCGAGAAGCCAACGCACCATTTGCTGGAGCGCTCGCGCGCGATGGCTCACGGTGAGTTTCCGTTCGCCGCCGGCCTCCCCAAAGGTGCAGTCGAACGGGGGATAGAAGAACAGCGGGTCGTACCCGAACCCGTGGGGGCCGCGCGGCGCGTCCACGATCCGCCCTTCCACTACGCCGCGGAACGTGGCCAGCAGGCGCCCCGCCTCGGCCAACGCGGCCACGCACACAAACCGTGCGGCGCGGTCTTCGACGCCGCGCAGACGCTCCAGCAGGAGGCGGTTGTTGGCCTCGTCCCCTTGCCCCTCACCCGCATACCGGGCCGAGTAGACGCCGGGCGCGCCGCCGAGCGCGCGAACTTCCAGGCCGGAGTCGTCCACAAACAACGGTCCCGGCGAAGAGCGGCTGTAGTAAAGGGCCTTCTGCGCGGCGTTCTCCTCGAATGTCGTGCCGGTCTCCGCGCAGGGTTCGAGGTCCTTGAGGCCGGGCAGGGGAGCAAGCACGAGCCGGGCGCCGCCGAAGAACTCGAGGGCCTGCCGGAATTCGCGCAACTTGCCGGGGTTGGTGGTCGCGCAGTAGAGCGTCACGGCAGCTTGACGATTTCCTTCTGGGTTCCGATCAACTGCGCGACGGAAGCGCGCGCGAGTGCAATCATGTCCGCCATCTGGGAGTCGTCGAAGGCGGTCTTTTCGGCGGTGGCCTGCATTTCGACAAAGCGGCCGCCGCCGGTCATCACGATGTTCATGTCCACCTCCGCGCGGGAATCCTCCTCGTAGCACAAGTCCACGCGCGGTTCGCCGTCCACGATGCCCACGCTGATGGCCGCCACGTAATCCTTCACCGGCAGGGCCTTCAGGGCGCCGCACTCCACCATGCGCGTGAGCGCCAGGGCCATGGCGAGGAATGCGCCGGTAATGGCGGCGGTGCGCGTGCCGCCATCGGCTTGCAGAACGTCGCAGTCCAGGATCACCGTACGCTCGCCGAGCGCGGCCATGTCCACCACCGACCGCATCGATCGTCCGATGAGGCGCTGAATCTCCTGCGTGCGCCCGCTGGGGCGGCCCTTGGTGACTTCGCGTTGCGTACGCTCGACGGTGGCGCGCGGCAACATCGAGTATTCGGCCGTGACCCAGCCGCGCCCGCTATGCCGAAGGAACAACGGCACGCTCTGATCGACGGTGGCGGCGCACAGCACGCGGGTATGTCCCACCTCGATGAGAGCCGAGCCTTCGGCGGTTTGCAGGAAGTCCATGTCAATGCGCACGGGGCGCATCTGGGAAGGGGTCCGGTTATCAGGGCGCATGGTTCAGGAGGAGGACCGCAGCAGGGCGTAGAACAGCAGCGACATCAGGACGATACCCGAAACCACCAGGAAAACGCAGGAGAACAGGCCGCCGCGGCGCTTGGCCGCAGCCTTTTTCTTTCCCGCTGCTCTGATCTTCGCCATGCTGTGTACCTAATCCTTCATAGCACAGTGGCCGAACGCTTCGGATGAAGGGGCGCGCACGCGGCCGCCCGGGGCGCCGTTCGGGTGGCGCACATCAGCCGATCAGCTTTTCCACCAATCCGTAGATGGCGCCGAGGTGGTCGCGCCGGTCGCCGCCGGCGGTGACCGTCGAGGTGGTGACCACCACCATATCGAGGTCCGGGATCACGAAGATGAACTGGCCGCCGTAGCCCCATGCATAGTAAACGCGGCGCCCCCCGAGATCGCGAATCCACCAGCCGTAGCCGTAGAGTTGCCCGCTGTAATCGGACCGGCCGCGCGCTGCAAAGGACGACTCGACCCAGGCGGCGGGCACCACCTGGCGCCCGCCCGCGGCTCCGCGGCGCAAGTACATCTCTCCGAAGGCCAGCATCTGCCGGGGTGTCATCAGCATTTCGTTGCCCCCGAAGTAGATGCCTTGCGGGTCGCGCGGCCAGGGGGCGAAGCTGAAGCTCAACGGTTCGCCCAGCGCCTCGTTGGCGAAGGCCAGCGTGCTCTTGCCGGCGGCCTTGGTGAGAATCGCCGAAAGCAGGTGGTAATTGCCCGTGCTGTAGATCATCGCCCCACCCGGCTCGGCGCGCATCGGCCGTTGCAGGGCGTACCGCACCCAGTTCGGGCTCTGTACCCAAGCGCCGTAGTTGCGGATGCTGGTGGACTCCAGACCGGACCGCATCGACAGCAGATCCTCGATGGTGATCTTGCGCTTCGCCGCGACCGCGTTAGGCCCGAGCCATTCCGGGAACCAGCGTTCGATGGGCGTTGTTACGCTCGGGAGGAGCTTCCGGTCGATGGCGATGCCAACCAGCGCCGAGAGCACGCTTTTCGATGCGGATTTTACATTGGCCGGAGCCGCCGGGCGCGCGCCCCGGAAATACCGTTCCAGCAGTACCTCGCCCTTACGGCTTACAAGCAGGCTCCGCAGGCGCGGAAGGCCCGCGGCGGAGCGGGCCGCCTCCTGTAAAGCGGCGTCCGCAGGCGCGGCGGACAAGGATGCGGCGGCGCAGACCGCCGCCAGGAGACTTAGGATGACGCGAGACACTCGGGGTCATTATAGGGCCTCGCCGGACGGGGGTTCGGGATCGCTCCATGAATGCAGGTCAATGTATGTAACGCGTTTCTGCGCGGCAAGGCGATCCTGGCGCGCGCCACCGCTGGACTTTTAGCGCAGGCTGCTACAAAATAAGGCAACCGGGCCCGTTTGCCGGGAAGTGGCGGCGGCCCGCGCGTTTCCGCGTGGGTTCGGGGGCAGGGGAAGGAAAGGAGCACAAGGGTGTCCCGGGGCGTATCAAGGAGAAACCTGTTTCAAACGGCATCGGCTGCGGCTGCGGCGATCTTGTCGATTCGCGGTGCGAAAGCACAGAACGTGAACCTGGCGGGCGAGGCCAAACAGCGCCCGCGGACGGTGACCCCGCATCCGGCCGGTTTTGACCCGTACAACCAGAGGGCGGCGGTCGCCCTGGTGAAGGGAGAAGACCGGCGTAAGAACATCTTCAACGCGTTGGTCGCGATTGACGACCAGATCAAGCCGAAACTGAAGGCCAAGAAGTACGTGTTGATCAAGCCGAACAACGTTGGCACGGTGAATCAGCTTGGGAATACCCATGCCGACGCGATTCGGGGCATCCTGGACTATCTGGAACCACGCTTCAAGGGCCCGGTCGTCATCGGCGAGTCTTCCGCGGGACTGACGCGCCAGGGTTTCGACAACTTCAAGTACCCGGCGCTGGTCAACGAATACAAGAAGCTTAAGCTTAGCCTGGTCGATTTCAACGAGGAAGCCAAGTACGTGCAGATGCCGCTGCTAGACTACCACCTGCACGTGGTGCCGGCGCGGCTGGCGGCGCGGCTGTTCGACCCCGATGCGTTCGTCATTTCCTCGGCGTTGTTTAAGGTTCACAACATCGCGGTGGTGACGCTGTCGGTGAAGAACATGGTGCTGGGAGCGCCGCTGCACCAGGCTCCCAACGAGAAGGAAAACTGGAGTGACAAGCGCCGCTACCATGCGGGCATCCGCCAGAGCATGTACAACATCTACCTGACGGCACAGCGCATGCAGCCTTATTGGGGCGCGGCGGTGGTGGATGGGTTCGAAGGAATCGAGGGGGGATTCGGGGTCGGCGCTACGCCGCTCCCGCACAAGGTCGCCGTCGCGTCCACCGACTTCGTCGCGGCCGACCGGGTGACCTCGGCGGCGATGGGGGTCGACCCGGAATGGCTGGGATGGCTGAAGTACTGTGGCGAGGCCGGCGTGGGCCAGTGGGATCTGTCGAAGATCGACATTCGCGGGGAACAATTGGCGGCTGTGACGCAGAAGTACCGCTTGCACCCCGACATCGAGCTTCAATTGCAGTGGCGAGGGCCGATGGAGGAGTTGCCTCCCACCCTTGGCTGGACGCACCCGATCAAAGTTGATCAGTTTGACGCATAGAGGGGGAATCTGAGATGAGACATTCGAGAAGAACGATGTTCCAGATTGCCAGTGCAGCGGCGGGGGCCATTTTGGGCAACCGCGGCGCGCTGGCGCAAAACGTCAACCTCGCCGGCGAGGCGAAAGCGAAACCGCGAACCACCGAGCCTCATCCGGAGGGATTCCCTCCCAACAACAAGCGTTCCACGGTGTCCATCATCAAGGGCGACAACCGGCGCAAGAACGTCACCGATTCGCTGGTGCTGATCGACGAACAGATCATGCCGGTGCTGAAGACCAAGAAATATGTCCTCATTAAGCCGAACGCCCTGGGTACGACCCACGTTGACGCGCTGCGAGGAATCCTGGACTACTTGCAGCCGCGCTTCAAGGGCCCCGTCGTGATCGCGGAATCCTCCACCGGAGACACGATGCAGTGGATGGAGCGCGCCGGCTTCCCCGAGTTGACCAAGGAATACCGGGATCTGAAAGTCAGCCTGGTGGACCTGAACGAGGAAGCCAAGTATGTGGTGCAGCCGTTGATCGACTACCACCTGCATGTGGTGCCGGCGAGGCTGGCCGCGCGATTCTTTGATCCGGATGCTTACATTCTCGGCTCGGCGTGTTTCAAGGTCCATAACATCGCCGTGGTGACGCTGGCTATTAAGAATATGGTGCTCGGCGCGCCGCTGCATCAGACCAAAGCGGAAGCCGCTGCGGGTGTGACGTGGCTTGACAAGCGCCGCTATCATGCGGGCATCCGGCAGAGCCTTTACAACATCTACGTGACCGCCGCACGGCTCCAGCCGTTCTGGGGCGCTACGGTCATCGACGGCTACGAGGGACGGCAGACGGGCGGCATCGTGGAATCCCGTTGCGCCATCGCCTCGACCGACTACGTGGCGGCCGATCGCGTGGGCGCCGAAGCGATGGGCGTCAACATCGACTGGCTCGGCTGGCTCAAGTATTGCAGCGATGCTGGTGTCGGCCAGTGGGACGCCTCCAAGATCGAGATCCGCGGGAACAAGATCGCCGACGTCCGCAAAGAGTACAATCTGCACCCGGACGTGGAACTCCAGTTGCGGTGGCAGGGGCCGATGGAGGAGTTGCCGCCGACGCTTGGCTGGACGACCCCGATCGACCCGAAGACGGTCGACGCGTAGCGTTTCCCTTCGCTCTCCTGGCGGACGGCGGTGAGCCCGTCCGCCGGGTGAGGCCTTGTCCCCAGCGTGCCCGTGTGCCGGTGGTCAAACGCACTTCCGGCGTGCTTTCCGTTTACCCCCTCTGAAGGCGTCGCGAACCGCGGCGATTTTCTGACCGCGCGGGTGGGTGAATAGACATCTATTCCCTTTTTGTTCGCCCTGTGGTATAGTCCGTTCCATGAGCCCCAAACCTCCACAATTTGACTTTGCCGGCCAACTGCTTGCCAGCAAGGAGTATTTCGATCGCTCGACCAGCGTTCTGGATGAGACCGACTCCAACCACCGGCCGCAGGAAGGCATGATGACTGTGGCCCAGCAGGTGGCGCACACGGCGCAGACGCTCGACTGGTTCATCGAGGGCGCCGCGCGGCCCGAGGGTTTTGACCTCGATTTCGAGAAACACGCCCAGGCTACGGCGCGCGTGACGTCACTGGCCGCCGCGCGCAAAATGCTGGAAGCGGCGTTTGATAACGCGGTACGGTTTCTGCGCTCGCGCAGTGCGGAGGAACTGGCGCGTCCATTGCCTCCCGGACCGGTCATGGGCGGGCAACCTGTCAGCGACATCGTATGGGCGATGGTGGAGCACACCGCGCATCATCGCGGAGCGCTGACGGTCTATTCCCGGTCGCTGGGGAAAGTCCCCGCGATGCCCTACGGGGGCTGAGCCGCATTCCGGCGCTGGCGCGGCGGTTACCAACGCGGGCCGCCGCCGTGCCGCCGCGACCAGTTTCGGGGGCTTCCGAAACCGTGCAAGGGCGCACCGGTCTTCTGTCGAGTTTGTCCGCGGAATCCCTGCGGCAAAGGCTGGAGGCGCGGGGGGGAATCGAACCCCCGAATAAAGGTTTTGCAGACCTCTGCCTTACCACTTGGCTACCGCGCCGACGAAACGAGGTCTCTCACCGAAGAATAGCGCGGAAGGCGCGCCAAAAGCAATCCGCGGCACCCATCCGAACGCCGTAAACTCTTAGGGACAGCGCCCGGATCGCGCGGCGGCGCGCTGGCGCGTCCAGCATTGCCCGCGGCGGATCGACCTGCTATATTTGGTTCCATCTTCAACACTGCATTCTGGGAGTGACTATGGAGTCCTACAACAACCGGCCCGTCCCCGGCGACGGAGCCCCCATACAGGTTCGTGGCGGCAAGTTCCTGATTCCCGACAATCCGATCATCCCCTTCATTGAAGGCGACGGCACGGGGCGTGACATCTGGAGAGCGTCGCGGCTGGTCTTCGATGCGGCGGTGGCCAAGGCCTACGGCGGCAAACGGCACATGGTCTGGTACGAAGTGCTCGCCGGAGAAAAGGCGTTTCATGAAACGCAGAACTGGCTGCCGCAGGACACCCTGGACGCCATTCAGAAGTTCCACATCGCCATCAAAGGCCCGCTGACCACGCCTGTGGGCGGCGGTATCCGCAGCCTGAACGTGTCACTGCGCCAGTTGATGACGCTTTACGTCTGCATGCGCCCGGTTCGCTACTATCCAGGCGTGCCCTCGCCCGTGAAACACCCGGAAAAGCTGGATGTCGTCATCTTCCGCGAAAACACCGAGGACGTTTACGCCGGCATCGAATGGAAGCAGGGAACGCCGGAGGCTCAGAAGGTCATCGAGTTCCTAAACGGAGAAATGGGCCGGAAGATCCGCGCCGATTCGGGCGTCGGGGTGAAGCCGATCAGCGTCACCGGGTCCAAGCGCCTGATCCGCCGCGCGATTCAGTGGGCGCTGGATAACCAGCGGCGAAGCGTCACGCTGGTGCACAAGGGCAACATCATGAAGTTCACCGAGGGCGCGTTCCGCGATTGGGGCTACGAACTGGTGCGCGAGGAGTTCCGCGACGTGTGCGTCACCGAAGAGGAGTGCGGCGGCTCGACGCCGGCGGGCAAACTGCTGGTGAAGGACCGCATCGCGGATTCCATGTTCCAGCAGGTGCTGCTGCGGCCCGACGAATACGACGTCGTGGCCACGCCGAACCTGAATGGCGACTATCTTTCGGACGCCTGCGCCGCGCAGGTGGGCGGCTTGGGCATGGCGCCGGGCGCCAACATCGGCGACGAGCACGGCGTGTTCGAGGCGACTCACGGCACCGCGCCGAAGTACGCCGATCTGGACGTGATCAACCCTTCCAGCGTGATCCTCTCCGGCGTCATGATGTTCCAGTTCATGGGCTGGAAGGAGGCGGGAGACCTCATCGAGCGCGGCATCACGGAGACCATACGACAGAAGCGCGTCACTTACGATCTGCACCGCCTGATGGAAGGCGCGGTGAAACTGAAAACCAGCGAGTTCGCCGCCGCCATCGTCGAAAACATGGCCACGGCCTGATCCATTGGAATCCGGGAGGACATCATGCGAAAGAAAGTAACGGTTGTCGGCGCAGGCAACGTCGGGGCGAGCTGCGCGGCGCGCCTGGCGCAGCTTGAGCTGGCCGATGTTGTGGTGGTCGATATTCTGGAGGGCGTACCCACGGGAAAGGCGCTGGACCTGCTCCAGTCGGCTCCCGTGCTGGGCGTGGACGTCAGCGTCACCGGCGGGAACGACTACGCCGCGACGGCGGATAGCGACATCGTCATCTTTACGGCCGGTTTCCCGCGCAAGCCCGGGATGAGCCGCGACGATCTGCTCTGGGCCAACTACGACATCGTGAAGCCCACCGTCGAGCAGGCGGTGAAACACTCGCCGAGCGCGATCCTGATCGTGGTCACCAATCCTCTGGACGCCATGTGCCACGTGGCCTACGAGGTGAGCGGGTTCCCAAAGAACCGCGTCGTGGGCATGGCGGGCGTGCTCGACACGGCGCGATACCGCGCGTTCCTTTCGATGGAATTGAAGGTCTCGGTGGAGGACATCTCCGCGCTGGTGCTGGGCGGCCATGGCGACACGATGGTTCCGCTGGTCCGCTACACCAGCATCGGCGGCATCCCGGTGACGGACCTGCTCGACGCCGAAACGATCGACCGGCTGGTGAAGCGCACCGCGGGTGGCGGCGGCGAGATCGTGAAATACCTTAAGACCGGAAGCGCCTACTATGCACCGGCGGCGGGCGCGGTCCAGATGGCCGCCTCCATCCTGAAAGACAAAAAGCGGGTGCTGCCCTGCGCGGCGCTGCTGGAGGGCGAGTACGGGGTCAACGGGTTGTTCGTCGGCGTCCCTGTGAAGCTGGGCGCGGCGGGTGTCGAACAGGTCTACCAGTTGAAGCTGACCGCCGAAGAGCAGGCGGCTCTCACCAAGAGCGCCGGTGCGGTGAAGGAACTCGTCGATGTGATGGAGCCGAAGCTCAAAGAGGTTCGTGCGGCCCGCGGGCGCGCCTGAGCGATGACCGTCTTTCAACGGAAGTTCCGCCTCTCGACGCGCGGCGGGTGCGACGTCATCGACATCACGGCGCGTGTCGAACAGGTGGCGCAGGAGAGCCGGTTGGGGTGCGGCATGGTGAACGTCAGCGGGCGTGGTTCGACTTTGGGGATCACCACGCTGGAGTACGAATCGGGCTGCGTGGCGGACCTGCGGCGCGCGCTGGAGGCGATCGCTCCGGTCAATTCCAACTACGCGCACAACGCGCGTTGGGGAGACGGCAACGGCTACGCGCATCTGCGGAGCGCGCTGGTCGGAACGGTTAAGAGTTTTCCGCTGGTGGATGGCGCGCTTGGCCTGGGCACCTGGCAGCAGATCGTGCTCTGCGATTTTGATGAACGGCCGCGGGAGCGCGAGATCACCGTGACCGTTGTGGGGGAATAGGGAATCGCCGCTGCGTTCGTCCGCAGCGGGCTTAGCCGGCAATGGGCGGCGCGCCGGCCGCTCCCGCAGCCTCGCGGTGTTCGCGGTGCTCGGCTGCCAGCGCACCAAGCAGAACGAAAACCCAGAGGGCCAGGCCCAATCGCTGCATGGGGTAGTCGACCAGCGCGTGCAGGAAAACCGAGAGCAGGCCGATGCCCCAGACGGACCGTAGGGCGGGACGCACGGCCCAGAGTGCGAGAGACGCGGTGATCAACAGGAAGGGGAATCCGCCCTCGGCGGCCCATTCGGCCCAGTCGTTGTGGGCGTGGTTCACGATGAGACCGAGGTCGAAACGGGCGTAGGCGGGATAGACGGTCTCGAACGTTCCCAAACCGAAGCCCATCCAGGGGCGCTCACGCGCCATCTCCAGGGAAGACTGGAGCATCTCCCGGCGGTGCACGTAGGGATCGGCCTGTTGGAAGCGTTCCAGGAGTGCGTGCCAACCCACCACGGCGACGAACACAGCGGCCAGCGCGCCCACCTTTAGGGCCGTAAGCGCCGAACGCCGCAGAGAAAGAAGCCCGCGCCACAGAGCGAGCGACAGCACGGCGGCGATCTCGGCGGTGGCTAGCACCGCGCCGGCGCGGCTGGCGCAGGCGATGACCGAGGCGTACATGACACCCGCCATCGCCGCGTGCGCGAACTGGCGGCGGCCGCCCTGAATCGCTTTCAGCAGCGCCAGCGGCAACAGCAGCTCCACGAAGGCGGCGTAGTTGTTGCGGTAGACGAACGGCCCCATCGCGTCGGGGTAGCCGGAGGGAAAGATCCAGTAGATCTTGCCTCGGCTGGTGAAGTACTGCGTGATGGCCAGCACGCTGACGCCGAATCCGAAGTAGAGCAGCAGTTCGAGGAGGTCCTCCCTCTCGCGGTGGCGGGCGAGCGCCTGGACCGCCAGGAACGCCGCTACCAGCGCCGTGAGCCAGTAGAGCAGGGCCTCCTCAGTAACGAAGCGATACTCGGTGACGCCGAGCGCGATTTGCAGCCCGCCCCAGGCCGTGGCCAGCGACAAGGGGAGCAAAAGGAAGCTGGTGCGGGCGGACTGGCGGCGGCGCGCCCAACCCCAGGTCCACGCAATGCCGAGAATGAAGACACCAGCCTGGAGCAGGCTCAATGCCCATCGCCCCCGGACCCACAGGGTCAGGACGCCGAAGATGAGAACCGAGGCCAGCCCCGCGCGAAGCGCGTTCCACGATCCGCCGGCGGCCCCGGCAAGCCGGTTCATTCCGTCTCTAGGCGAACAGCCGGGTTCACCAGCATCCACAGGATGGAGCCCATGGCGCACAACGCCGCCGCAGTCACGAACGAAGCCGTCCACCCGAACGACTCGGCGATGACCGGCGTCAGGATCGCGGTTATGGCGCCGCCGAACTGCGCGCCCATGTTCACGAAGCCGGCGACCGAACCGGCGGAGCTTCCCGCGACGTCAGCGGTCACCGCGAAGTAGCAGCTCTGGCATAGGTACTGCATCCCGATGCCGCAGGCCAGCACGACGCTGGCCAGCGTGGCGCTTTCCACCTGGGTCGCCAGGGCGATGAAAATGGCCGCTCCGGCCATCCCGACAATGCCGATGCCGCAGCGGCCCACACGGGCGTTGTACTTCTTGGTCAAAGTGTCGGCAATCCAGCCGCCCAGCGGCGAACAGGCCGCCATGGCCATGAACGGCAGCATGGAGTAGAACGCGCTGGCCTTCAGGTCCAGGCCGCGAACGTCGTTCAGGTAACGGAAAAACCAGGTGAAGAAGATCCACGCCGAATAGCCGTAGGCGAAATAGCTCACCGTCATGAACCATATGTGTTTGCAGCCCAGAATCCGGCTCCAGGGCACGATCTTTGCCGGCTTCCCGGAGGCAGCGCCCGGAATGCCGGCCTCGATGTGCGCGAGTTCCTTTGAGCTCACCCAGGGATGCCCCTGCGGAACGTCCCGAGCCAGGAAGTGCCAGCCCACCGCCGCGACCGCGCCGATGGCCGCGCACACGTAAAACGACATGTGCCAGCCGTAATGGGTGAGCACGTAAGTGATTAGCGGCGGCGTGACTCCCGCGCCAGCGCCGACCCCGGCGAAGATGAGGCCGTTGGCGATGCCCCGTTCGTTGGACGGAATCCACTTCGCCACCATACGGTTGCTGGCCGGGTACACCACAGCCTCACCCGCGCCCAGCACAAACCGCACGCCGATCAGCATTGCCAGCGAAAGGACGCCGGCGCCCGCGGGCACCAGCGCCGTGGCCGCCGTGAACACGCTCCACCACAGCACGCCGAGCGTCACCACCAAGCGGGGCCCGAACTTGTCAGCGAGCCTTCCGGCCGGCGCCTGAAACAAAGCGTAGGCCCAGACGAACGCGCTAAAGACGTAGCCGAGCTGCACCGTGGTCAAGCCAAAGTCCTTTTGGACCGCGGAGCCGGCGATCGAGATATTGACGCGATCCAAATACGAGATCGCGCTCATCAGAAAGACCCAGAAAATGAGGACCCAACGCACGGGACGCACTCCTTTCCGGCCGTTGCCGGGAGGCGGGCCGTCATTCTCAGGCCCGCGCAAGCGGCCAGTATGTCACGAACGGGCGAAGGAAGGCAACGACGGTCGCGGAGGCCATGCTAACGAGGATATGGATGCCCGCGCAGCGTCGTGAGGGCGCGGTAGATCTGCTCGGCCAGCATGACGCGCGCGAACTCGTGCGGGTAGGTCATGGGCGACAGCGACAGCAGCAGATCGGCGCGCTCGCGCCAGCCGCCGGGAAGCCCCGCGGCGCCGCCGACGAGGAAGACCTGGTCGCGGCCCTCGCGCTCGGCGTTGGCGACGAGGGCGGTGAACCCGGCTGAATCCAGGCGCTTCCCGGCGGCATCGAGCAGGATCTTGGCTGCCGAAGGGTGTTTGATCCAAGGGTCCACCCGCGACGGGTTGATTTCCCTCATCTCGCAGCGGCCGAAGCGGGTAGAGCGTTTGATGTACTCCTCGGCCATGGCGTTGGCGTGGGCATCACGGGGCTTGCCGATGTGATACAGGAGGAGCTTCACCAGCTCTCATTATCCGTGCTACAAGGGGACTTATGGCAACGGGAATGTTTTCGCTGGCAGGCAAGGTCGCTGTGGTGGGCGGCGGCGGAGGAGTTCTGGCGGGCGCGATGGCCGAAGGGCTCGCTCAAGCCGGGGCGGCCGTCGCCGTGTTCGATTTCCATAAAGAGAACGGCGAGGCGCGCGCGGCCTCCGTTCGCGCGCAGGGAGGCAGGGCGATCGCGATTCACGGCGACGCCTCCAGGCGCGAGGACGTCGAGCGGGCGCTGGGGGAGACGCTGGCGGCGTTTCAGGCGGTGGACATCCTGATTAACGCCGTGGGGGTGAACTCCGGAACGCCGTTCTTTGAGATCACCGAAGCGGAGTGGCAGCGGATTCTGGATATCAACCTAAAGAGCGTGTTTCTGTCGTGCCAGGTGTTCGGGAAGGCGATGGTGGAAGCTGGCCGCGGCGGCTCGATCATCAATATCTCGTCGGTCAGCTCGGGTCCGCCGCTTTCGAAGGTCTTCACCTACAGCGTCACCAAGGCGGGGGTGAACCAGATTACGCAGTTCCTCGCGCGCGAATGGGCGCCGTTCAAGGTTCGCGTGAACGCCATCCGGCCGGGGTTCTTCCCGGCGGAGCAGAACCGGGCGCTGCTGACGGCCGAACGCACGGCGCAGATCATGGGACATAACCCGATGAAGCGCTTCGGGGAGGCCGGCGAATTGGTGGGTGCGGTGCTTTACCTGGCGTCCGAGCGGGCGTCGTCCTTCGTGACGGGTTCCATCGTGACGGTGGATGGCGGCTTCACGGCGATGACGATTTAACGCGGAGCGAGCGAGGGTTCGGTGAGCCAGGCGGGTTATAAGGTCGGGAGGGTGTGGATGGAGTTGTGGCGTGCGTTGGCGCTGGCGTGGATGGCGGCAGCAGTGCTGGCGGGGCAGACCGGGGCCGGGATTCTGGCTGGGACCGTGTCAGACCCCGCCAAGGGGATGATCGGCCGCGCGCGGCTGAGCGCCAAGGACGCACAATCCGAACAGGTATTCCACTCGACGGCGAATCCCGCCGGCGGGTATATCTTCCCGTCTCTCCCGGTGGGCACCTACGAGTTGACGGTGACGATGCCGGGCTACAACCGCTTCGTCCAGAGCGGGCTGAAGATCGTGGCGGGAGAGACGTTGCGTGTGGACGTGTTTCTTCAGGCCGGGTTGATGTCGGAGTCCTTGATGTCGACTCTCGACGAACCCATGATCACGACCGCGGGCGCCGAAATCAGCACGATCCTAACCGAGGAGCAGGTGGACGCGCTGCCGCTCGTGCGCACGCAGATGCGGAGCCCGCTGGACTTTGCGCTCCTGGTGACGGGCGCCAGCGCAGCGGCCGGCGAGCAGATGGCGCCGTCGCTGCGCGTCAACGGAAGCCCAGCCGGCACGTTCCGCGTGCTGCTGGACGGGCAGGACGTCACCAGCGCGGTTTCGCCGGGCCGAACGCTGGAGCAGGCGCCCACTTTGAGCGCGCTTTCGGAGTTGCGGCTGCAAACCAGCAACTTCGCGGCCGAGTTCGGGCAGGTCTCCGGCGGATTGTTCAACTTGCGGTCGCGCTCCGGCGGCAACCAGCCCCACGGCTCGATCGGCAGCTTCTTCCGCCATGAGATTCTGAACGCCGGCCGGCCCTTCTCCGGCGGGGAGGGCGGCTCGCATGTCCGGCCGCGCAGCCGGGACTACGATTTCAATGCGAACTTCGGCGGTCCCCTGTTTCTTCCCTCGGCCTACGACGGCCGCGACCGGACGTTCTTCTTCGTGAACCTGGAGTACTTCCGGGTGCGCGGCACGACGGCAGGGTCATACACCACGGTCCCGACCGAAGCCTACCGGCGCGGCGACTTCAGCGGCGCGCTCAGCGGAGTCGCCCTCGGCACGGACATCCTCGGGAGGCCGATTCCGGAGAATATCGTCTACGATCCCGCCAGCAACCGTCTGGCAGCCGGGCGCCTGGTGCGCGACCCGTTCCCGTCGAACGTGATTCCAGAGGCGCGGCTGGACGCGGTGGCGCTGGCCCTGCAAAGCTACATCCCGCTGCCAGACCCTTGGCGGGTGGCGGCCGACGGAACGCCGCTGGCCGTGAACAACCTCGAGGTCCGGGCCCGGCGCAGGCAAGAGCGAGCGGCGCCAAGCGTTCGCTTCGACCACCTGCTGGGCGCGGGAGGGCGTGTGTCCTTCTACGCGTCGATGTACCGATTCTGGGGCGTCACCGGGGAGGACGCCATGCCGTATCCGATCAGTTCCGCCGTGGGCCGCGACCTGCGCGCCTGGACGATGAAGCTAACCGGAGAGTACACCATCACTCCCTCCATCCTCGCGCGCGTTGGCTTTGGCTACGTGAGATGGGTTAACCGGGAACACTCCGATCTCGGCGGGGAGAGTTTCCGGAGCGGCGAGATCTGGCAATTGGCGGGCAGCGCGGGGGGGCTCATCGATGGGATGCCCCACATTGCGATCGGGCTCGGCTCGGCGAATCGGGGCGGTTTGGCCGCCTCCCTTGGCGCGGGGGGACGAAGAGACCAGTACGCCGACAAGCCTGGGGTCAACGCCAATCTCACTTTCGAAAGCGGCGACCACACCTACAGGGTGGGCGGAGAAGTCCGCCAGGACATCTGGGCTGTGACCGATGAGCAGGGGACCCGCGGGACCTGGGATTTCCGCGCCGCGCAAACGGCTCTGCCCTATCTTCAGACTGAAAACGCCGGGGGCGGGAGCGCCGGGTTCGCGTATGCCAGTTTCCTGCTCGGGCGTGCGGAAAAGGCCAGCGTGGGCACGGTCCGGAACCCACGCTACGTGAAGACGACTCTCGGTGTGTTCGCGCAGGACACCTGGAAGGCCACATCGAGACTAACTCTGGACTACGGGATCCGATGGGATTCGCAGCCCGCGCCTTTGGAGACCAATTACCACACGGCGATGTTCGGGCCGAATGTGGTGAATCCCTCGGCCGGGGGCCGGCTGGGCGGGATGGTATACGAGGGCTTTGGCCCGGGCCGGTGTAACTGCACGTTCACCAAGACATACCTGTTCGCCTTCGGTCCGAGGCTGGGGTTGGCCTGGCAACTCACCCCAAACACGGTCCTGCGCGGCGGTTGGGGCGTCTCTTACGGCAATCCGAACAACTACAACGACCTCAACGGAAATGTGGGCTACGGATGGAATAGCGCCGATTTTTCGTCCGTTTCGTTCGGCGAGCCGGGCGCGACGCTTTCCTCCGGACTGGTCTACGATGCGGCCGAACTTACACGATTCCGCCTCGACCCGGGGTTGCGCCCTTCGCCGGGGCAGATCAATTCGCCCACCTTCTACCTGGACCAAAACGCGGGGCGGCCCCCGCGCATCGTGCAGTGGAACGTCAGCCTCCAGCACGGGTTGACGCGCAACATCCTGGCCGAGATCGCCTATCTCGGCAACCGCAGCGTGTGGACCCAGGCGAATTCGTTGCTGGATCTCAATGCGCTGACTCCGGCGGCGATCGAGGCCGCTGGGCTTAGCCTGAGCAACGCCGGGGACCGCGACCTGCTGCTTAGCCCGTTAAACTCGGAACTGGCCGGGGCACGCGGTTTTTCTACGCCGCCCTACAGTGGGTTCCCCGCGACGCTGACCGTCGCCCAGAGCCTGCGGCCGTATCCGCAGTTCGGCGACATCCCGGTGCGCTGGGCGCCGCTTGGCCGCACCTGGTACGACGCGCTCCAGGCGAAATTCACGCGCCGGCTGGCCGGGGGCCTCAGCGGGACGGCGGCCTTCACCTGGCAAAAGGAATTGACCCATGGCGTCTGCGACCAGAGCGGCTCGTTCGTGGGTATCAACGACGTGTTCAATCTCGCCAACCAAAAGACGCTGCTTCCGCAATCCCGGCCGCTGGTGACCGTGATTACTCTCAGTTACCAAGTCCCGCGGGTGGGGCCGCATTGGCTGATTCGTACCGCCATTGGCGGGTGGACCATAAGCGGGTTCTTCCGTTACCGTAGCGGTGCGTTGATCCAGGCGCCGATGGCGCGCAATAACCTGGAGAAGTTGCTGTTTCGTGGAACCTATGCCACGCGCGTGGAAGGGCAGCCGCTATACCTGACCGCACCGGACGGGAAGATCGACCCGAACCGGCAGTTCGTGCTCAACCCCGCGGCGTGGGCCGACCCCAATCCGGGCCAATGGGGTCAATCGGCGGTCTACTTCAGCGATTACCGTGGCCGGAGAACGCCGGAAGAGAACATGAGCGCGGGACGCGTAATTCACATCCGCGAGGGCGTGAATCTGGAAGTGCGCGTGGACTTCTACAACGTGCTCAACCGCCTGGTGCTGCCACTTCCGAGTTCTACGAATGCACTGGCTCCGCAATTGAAGGATTCGACGGGACGGCCCGTCTCCGGCTTCGGCTACATCGACACGACGGGCGGAGTGACCGGAACGCGGGAAGGGCAGTTCATGGCGCGCTTCCGGTTCTGACGGGTCTCAGTCCCGTATTCCCGGCCGGCCTTGCCGCCGGGGACCCCGTGGGTGATCTTAGGGCCTTACGACGGAGCCATCCATGGCACGGTCGAGCGGGTAATGGCCACCGCGCTCGAACGGTTTCCATGGGTATTTGGCGGCGAGCGTCTCATCGACGTCTACGCCGAGTCCGGGCCGGCCACTGCCATACAGGTAGCCTTTGCGGATTTCGCCGCAGCCCGGCATGACTTCACGCGCGACTGCCGGGAATCCGTTTTCCTCCTGGATACCGAATGCCGGGCTGCTGATGTCAACGTGATAGGCGGCCATCTGGTTGACAGGGTCGTTCTCACCGCCTTCCTGAAAGGCTGTGCGGACGCCGAAATAGCCGCAGAGCGACGCGAGGTGCCTGGCGGGGGTGATGCCGCCGATGGCTGCGACGCGGCAGCGGACGAAGTCGATCAGACGCCCGGTGACCAGCGGTACGTACTCGTAGGGATGCGTGAACACCTCGCCGACGGCCTGCGGCGTGGAACAGACCTTGCGGATCTGGGCGTACCAGTCAATCTGCTCGGGCGCCAGCACGTCTTCGACGAAGAACAACTGAAGCGGCTGCATGCGCCTGCAAAACTCGACGGCGTTGATCCCGGAGAGGTGCGAGTGAACGTCGTGGCACAACTTCGGCTCGGAGCCCACCCGGGTGCGGACCTGCTCAAACAAGCGCGGGACGCGATCGACGTACACCTCTTCGTCGAAGGCGTTTCCGGAATAGCCGCTTTCGGGGCGGCTGCCCTGGCCGGCCGGGATGAAGCCTCCACCACCGTAGCCGCCGAATTGCACCCGGATGTGGCGATACCCGTTGGCCATGGATTTCTGTACGGCAGCGGAGGCGGATTCGGCATCGTTGCCGGCGACGTGATCGTAGCAGGGTACGGCGTCGCGGACCTTGCCGCCGAGTAGTTCGTAGACAGGCATGCCGGCCCGTTTGCCCTTGATGTCCCAGAGAGCCATGTCCATCGCGCTGAGGGCACAGTTGTTCACAGGGCCGTTGCGCCAGTAGGTGCGCAGGTGGGCGCTCTGCCAAAGGTCCTCAATGCGATCCGGGTCCTTCCCGATCAGAAAAGGGATGAGGTGCTGTTCCAGCGCGGCGACCACCGCGTGCGCCTGGTAGTTGTTGTTGGCCGATCCGATGCCGTAGAGGCCGGGTTCGCTGGTGACGATCTTAAGGAAGATCCAGCGGTAGTTCGCGCCTGCGCTGGTGGTGATGACCCTGGCCTCTTTGATCGTCAGAGGCGGCAAGCTGCGCGTGCGGTTCTCATACTGTTGCGCGGCCGCGGCGGGGATGGCGGCCAGCCCGTGAAGCAGGTCCCGGCGTTTCATGGGTGATTCCTCCTGAGAATCGAATACGGACATTCTATCCGAGGGGGCCGCGCGGGGCGACCAACGGCGCACACACTCGGAAACCAGCACGGAAGCGCCTCGCGCCGTTCTGTACCCGCTGGTACCAGAACGGCACCAGTTGCGCGCATTAGGTCTTGACAGCCTATCCATAAGGGAGCACTATCGCTACTGCCAGAGAGAACCGTTGGCTCTTGGCGCTCTCGATTGCGCCGGCCGGCGTTCTCTCCGGCAAGTCCAAAAGGAGGGCAAATTAAGCGAGTGATTCTCGTGATCGCGGTCGTCATGTTGGCGGTTGCGGTCGGCAACACGCCGGGCGTGTGCGCGGGGAAGTCCGCCTGCGTGGCGATCCAAAGCGGAATGATCGTGGGTGGCGACGGATCGTCCATTACTACGGGCTATGACCAGTGGGGTTACAACTACCAGGCGATGATGTTCAACGGGAAGTATTGCGCTGCGTACCGCGACGCCGCCTGGTGTCAACCCTGGGCGGAAGATGACCTGATGATGAAGTGGAACGACGCTTGGCTGTCAAACAAGGACTGCGACGGGGATGGTCTGCTCGACCGTCACTACGGGTTCGCCGCCTACAAAGGGTCGGGGGCCTGGTTGACCAACCATCAGAAGGGCGAGTACGTCGACGAGAACGGCAAGACGCAGAAGTGGGAGTACTTCGTGAAGATCGTGGCCGCGCCGGCTGACGCCACGTTGGTTGGGGGAAACTGGGTCAGCGCCGCCGGTATCGTCATCGGGCCGGCGATTTGGGGAGAATTCGCAACGATCCAGGAGGTCTACAACGACTCCGGCACGGGCGATCACGGGATTCTATATAAGAGCCCGATGGCACCCGGCTTCGGGCTGTACAAGCCGTAGATCGGGGGAGCGGCAGCAAAGAGACTCGATGTGTGGAGTGCGCGGCAGCAGCGGCTCGGAGGGCCGGACCGCCCTCCGAAGCCGGTGCCCCGCTCAGGAGTCCCGCGCGAAGAGCCCCAAGGCCTTGGCAAGGCCCGTCTCGATGGGAAACCTGGCGTCCAGATGACGGACGCGGTACATGGCCACAGGATAGTAAGCGCGCCCGGCCATCTTGGCGATCGGGTGGATGCTCCGGTAAGCGCGCGGCGAAAACCTCGAGCCCAGGAACATCAGCGGGAAGTCCAGCCCGTCGATCAACGAAACCGTCGCGTCCGGGACGTGCGCGCCTCTGGGCGGGGGCTTCCGGAAATTTACCCGTGCCCAATCCTCCAAACGCCCGATCTCGGGTAGTCCCTGTGCCACGGCCTCCCGGGAGAGCGGCGTTCCGGGAAAAGGCGTGCAGATATTGAAGCTCACGTCGGCGTTCGGATTCTCCTGCATCAGGAGCAACGCCAGCGCGATGCTCTGGCCGAAATCCTCGGGCGTTTCCGTGGGGAACCCCATCATGAAAAAGTAGAGAGGGACGATCGGGTAGCCGGCGAGCTTCCGGTTCGCCTCCATGATGGTCTCCACGGTCTCGTCCTTCTGGATCATCTTCAGAATGCGCGGGCTTCCGGATTCCGCACCGATGGTGAGACGGCGGACGCCGGCCCTGGCGAGGAGTTCGAAGAACTCGCGGTCCATCCGGCACACCGCGTCGGCGCGAACCTGCAACTTGCCCAGCGTCATGCCGTGCGGCGAGCGCGCGAAGCCTTCCAGAATGGCCCGGGCGCGGTCCAGGTCGACAAAAAAGTTGTCGTCGGTGAACAGAAACCGGCGCAACCCGAAGTCGCGGAACAGCCGTTTCAGGTGGTCCATCACGGTGGCCGGCTGCATGGCGCGGTACCGTCGCTGGTGCGTCACCGGGTCCCAACAGAACTTGCAGCGGTACACGCAACCGCGGCTCGAGTTGAAGCTGTAGTAGCCCGCGCCGAAGAGTTGCCGCATGTAGAGCGGGACCTTCAATAAGTGGAAAGAGAGCGGCGGGAGGCGGTCGAGATCCGTGAAGTCGCGGGGAGCCGTTTGCCGCGGTGCGCCGCCGTCCTTGTACCAGATGCCCGGGACCTGGGCGAGCGGCGTTCCGGATACGAGGGCCTCCACCAGGGCGGGGAACGTCTCCTCGCCCTCGCCTTGCACAACGATGTCCACCAGCGGATGGGTGAGCGTTTGCCCGGGCAGCAGGCTGGCGTGGATCCCGCCCCAAACCAGCGGCACATCGGGATACCGCCGCCGGACCTCAGCGCACGTCTCGAGCGCGTGGCGGATTTGCGGGCCGGTCATGCTGGAAACGCCGAAGCACAAAGGCTTGCGGGAAAGGGCGTCATCCAGATCGCGCCTCCAGTCCCGGTCGGCGAACTGGTCCACGATTCGGACGTCGTAGCCGAGGCGGTCCAACGGCGTGGCCGTGTAGACTAGACCGAGCGGGAACTCCACCCGTCGGTGAAGCTGCCAGCCGCTCCTCGGCGCGGGATGGAACAAGACCACTCGCGGGCTGTGTTTAGTGGTCAAGCCCGGGCCTCCCCGCCGTCCACCGTGTAGCGCTCGCCGTCAGAAGCCACCCCCGGCCCTAGATACGAGCAGGCGAGCGCCGCGGTCAGCCAGCGCGGCACCCAGCCGCGAGCATAGAGTCCCAGGGCCGCGCTCACGCAACGGGACGCCAACGGTGGGCGCTCGGCCCGGCGCGCCATGCCGGAGTGGCGCCGCAGCGCGCGCGGCACCGCTATCTCGGCCGGCGGGGCCATCCGGCGCGCCGCTTCGTCCAAGAGCGACGTCATCCTCGGTCCCAGGTACCTGTCGATGAACGATGCGATGCGGTGGTCTGGGACGCCGGCATAGGCCAGGGTGCCGCCAAGCACTCCGCCGCTGTTGGTTACGAAGTCCGGCAGACAGACGATGCCGCGTCCAAAGAACGACCGTTCGGCTTCGGTCGTCATCGGAGTGTTCGCCCCAGAACAGACGACGCGCGCCCGGACTCGATCCGCGTTGCCGTCATGAATGCTCCGCCAGCCGGCGCAAGGGCAAAGTACGTCAACGTCGAACTCCAGTAGGCTTTCCGGCGGGGTGCGCTCCGCGTCGTCATAGCGGGTGACGCAGGCGGCGCCGTGCAACTGCGCGAGGTTGATGAGGCGGCCAATGTCCAGTCCCTTCGGATTAAGCAGGGCCGCATGCGCTGTGGATACGGCGACCACGCGTGCGCCCTGTTCCACGGCAAGCGCAGCCAACTCCGCGCCGACTTTGCCGAAACCTTGGATGGCCACCGTGCGGCCGGCCAGGGAACTGCCAATTTGGGCGAGCGAACGAGTGATGCCACAAAGTACCGTCAGCGCCGTGTAGTAGCCAGAGCGTCCGCTGTTCCACTCGCGGCGGCGGATCCTCACGCCAGCGGCGGCCAGCAACGCCCGAACGTCTTCGACCCGCGTACCCATGTCCGCATCTGGCAGATAGACGCGCCGCCGGAGGATCGCAGACGCGGCCTCGCCGAAAGCGGTCAGCCGTTGGCGCCGGACTTCGAGCGGGCTATCGGGATCGCCAAGTACCCCCGCCTTGGCTCCGCCCTGGGCCAAACCGAGAAAGCCGAACTTCAGCGTCATGTTCCGGGCGGCATCCCGCAACTCGGGCAGACCGACGCAAGGCGCCAGGCGAAGCCCGCCGCGCGAGGTTCCCGCTACGGTCGAGTCGACGACGACGTATCCGAGGGTTTCGTTGCCGCGTGTAACGGAGATTTCGAGCATCGTCGTGTTCGCCAGTTAAAGCCGCCTCGCGCGAATGGCGATGAAGTTGCCTGTGAGAAAGCGGGTAGGCCAAGCACCGAGCGCCTCCCAACGGGTCAGGCTTCTTACAAACCGCGCGTTTGAGAGGGGATCGGCGCCGCGCCGGGATCGCGACACCGCGACGGCCAGTGCCCGAGGCACATGCATCAGGGCTTCGCGGTCCAGCACCGCGAAGCCGGCGTCTTCCACCATCCGCCGCAGGAGGCGGGGTCCGCAGGTCTTTCCTACGCAGTACGGCACAAGCCCCAAGCGGTTCAGAAGGCGGAACGGCAGCGCGTTACGCAACGCGATCACCGGGTTGCACGGGTTGTCCAACGTAAGCACCAGGCTGCCGCCCGGGCGCAGCACCCGGTGGATCTCCCGCAGGCTGACGCCGACCTCGGCTCGGGTCCGGAAATGATCCAGGGTTGAAATGGAAACGACCGCATCGAAAGCGCGGTGGCGAAACGGGAGGCAGCGCGCATCCGCCCCCACGCCACCAATCCCTCGATGACGGGAGCGGGCGGCGCGGATGGTCCGCCACGCGATATCCATCCCCGTCACTCGCGCCGATTTTTCGGCGAGGCAGGCCACCAGGCCGTCGCCAGCCGCCTCTTCGAATAGATCCGTCTTGAGAACGTCCGCGCCGGGCGGGAACTCGCACCAGCGCCGTAGCAGATCGGCGTGCAAAGAGTCGCAATAGGCCCGCCAAAGTGGATCGGTCGTATTCGGGGCCACGGCTGGACCACATTCGTCCCAGTAGGAAGACGCGCGGGTGCCCGGTGGTTTCTTACACGCGAACACCGGCCCTCGAACGTGATCCTCGCTTGGCCGCCCGCACGCGGCGCTCGATTCATTGGCCATATCGTCCGGCTAATTGCGAATCCCAGGCTAACACGAGGAGGAGTGCTCGCGGATCAATGGCGACAGCCACTCCGCCGCCATCAGCACCGTCGTGTCAGCGCGCCATCTGACGGCGCCGCTCGATCACCTTACGGACGTAATCCACCGTCTCGCGGTAGGGGGGCACGCCGCCGAAGCGGTCCACGGCGCCCGGGCCGGCGTTGTAGGCGGCCAGGGCTTTGTGCAACTGGTTGGGATCGTCGAGGTACTTCAGCAGCAACTCGCGCAAATAGCGTGCGCCCGCATCCACGTTCTGAGCCGCGTCGGCGGGGTCGGCGCCAAGCTCCTTGGCGGTGCTCGGCATTAGCTGCATAATGCCGACGGCGCCCTTCGGGGAGACGGCGTCCTGGCGATACCCGGATTCCACGCGGGCGATAGCGTGCAACAACTCCGGGGGCAAGCCCTGACGCAACGCGGCCTCGGTGACGAGTTGCCTGGGGTCGTCCGGCGCCGGAGCCGGCGTCACAGCGGCGGCCGGGGGCGGGGAAGGGGGTGGCACGTAGTCGTCCTCCTCCACGGCGGCCACCGCTGAAAGCGGCAGCGTGGTCACCGACGAGCCGGAATAGAGGTGGATGGAGCCGGCTTCCACCTCATGCCGGTCCACGCGCAGGCGGAAGCCGGTCTTGAGCACGATCTCCTCACCAGCAAGCAGCGGAAGGTAGGCCGCCAGGCACACGAACCATGATCGAGCGATGGACACCTATCTGTATTGACGCATCCCGGCGGCCGGGCGTGCAAGCGGTTTCGCGCGCGGGCCGTGGCATGTGGTATCGTCTCGGTGAATAGGCAGGCAGCATGGCGATGGAAGCCGAGCCGGTGCTGGTCGATCTGGGCCCCGATAACGTGGGGCGCCTGCCGTGCTGCGGGGTCAAAAACCCTGAGCACGCCGGGCGGCAGCGGAAGGTCCAATGGTGCGGCGCGCAGTGGAAGCACGGGCTGCGCGCAAAGGTGTTGATGACTCCGGACCAGCGCCAGTGCGGTTACATCGAGTACATCCCCGGTGAACATGCCTGGAGGGGTGTGAAGGCCGCGGGGTACCTCTTCGTTCATTGCCTGTGGACCATTTACCGGAAGTACCAGCGCAAGGGCGTCGCCGGAACCATGCTCAGAGCGTGCGTCGAGGAGGCGTGCGAAAAGGGCATGAACGGCGTGGCCGTTGTGGCGCGCGAGGGCCCTTGGCTCGCCGGGACTGCCGTGTTTTTGCGCAACGGGTTCAAGGTCGTGGCCCAGGCGCCGCCGGACTACCAGCTTCTCGCGCTGAAACTGAAACCGTCGGCGCCGGACCCCGAATTCGCCGTTCAAAAGCCGCGACCGCCGGCACGCTACGGCAACGGCCTGGTGATTGTTCGCGCCGGTCAGTGCCCCCACGCGGTGAAGTTCGCCGAGGAAATCGCCGAAGCCGCCCGCGAGGTCTACCATCTTCGGCCAAAGATCGTCGAGCTCCGATCCTACCGCGAGGCGCAGAATGCGCCGACGCCCTATGCGACTTTCGCCATCTTCTGGCGGGGACGTCTGATTGCGGACCATCCGATCAGCCGCACGCGGTTCCACAACATCATGAAAAAGGCCGGCGAACCGGAGACGCGACGGCGCGCAAGAGCCTAGTTCGGGGCGAACGCGCGCCTCAGAAACTCGCCGGTGTAGGAGCCCTCATGCGCGGCGACCGCTTCCGGCGGTCCTTCCGCGACGATCCGGCCGCCCTGATCGCCACCTTCGGGGCCGAGGTCGATCACCCAATCGGCGTGACGGATCACGTCGAGGTTGTGTTCGATGATGAGCACGCTGCCGCCGCTTCGTACAAGCCGATCGAAGCTTGCGATCAGCTTGGCGATGTCGTCGAAGTGCAGCCCGGTGGTGGGCTCGTCGAAGATGAACAAGGTGCCGCGAGCGGAGGCGTCGGCAAGGTGCGCGGCCAGTTTCACGCGCTGGGCCTCTCCGCCGGATAGCGTCGTCGCCGACTGGCCCAGGCGCAGGTAGCCGAGGCCGACCTCATCGAGGACCTTCAGCTTCTTGCATAGTCTCGGCACGTCGGAAAAGAAAGTGAGGGCCTCTTTGACGGTCAGCCGTAGGACCTCGTGAATGTTGAGGCCGTGGTAGCGCACCTCCAGCGTGCTTGACTTGAAACGGGTTCCCCGGCACTCTTCACACACCAGTTCGACATCGGCGAGGAACTGCATTTCCACGGTGACCGTGCCATCGCCCTGGCAGGTTTCGCAACGGCCGCCGGGTACGTTGAAGGAAAAGTGACCGGGCGTCATCCCATAGCGGTCTGCGTCTGGCGTGGCGGCGAACAGGCTGCGGATGATGTCGAACGCTCCGAGGTAGGTCACCGGGTTCGAGCGCGGCGTGCGCCCGATGGGCGATTGATCGACGAGCACGACGTCCCGCACATATTCGGCGCGCTCCACGCGGCGGCAAGTCAGCTTTTCGGCCACCTCGGGAAGTTCCTCGGCCGGCGCGGGGGATTCAGTGCGCTTGTACCGCTTCAGGGAGGCGTGGATCACATCGTGCACCAGCGTCGACTTACCCGAGCCGGAAACGCCCGTGATTGCCACCATCATGTTGACCGGGATGGCCACGTCTATGTTCTTGAGGTTGTGGGCGCGGGCGCCGACAAAGCGGATAAACCCTCTAGGGTCCGGCGTGCGGCGGACGCGCCGCGCGGAAGCCCCCGCCTCTCCGCGCAGGTAGCGGGCCGTTAGCGAGCCGGTGCGGTCGCATAGCAACTTTGCTGTGGGTCCGTCGAAGACGACGCGCCCGCCCAACTCGCCGGCGCCCGGCCCCAGGTCCACGACGTGATCGGCGGCCCGTATCACTTCGGCGTCGTGTTCCACGACCACGATGGTGTTGCCCAAATCACGCAGTTCTTCGAGGATGCGGATCAGCCGGCGAGTGTCGCGGCTGTGCAAGCCGATGGACGGCTCGTCGAGAACGTAGCACGCGCCCACCAGGCGCGAACCGAGGCAAGTGGCAAGCTGGATGCGCTGCACCTCGCCGCCGGAGAGAGTCGCTGAGAGACGGTCCAGCGTGAGGTACTCCAGCCCGACGTCGTTGAGGAAGCGCAGACGCTGGCGGATCTCCACCAGGACCTTCCCGGCCACGGCGGCCTCCTCCGGGGTGAACTCGATGGATTCGAAAAACGCCAAGCATTCGGCGATGTTAAGCCGGACGACATCGCCCAGTGTGCGCCCGCCGAGCTTCACGCAGAGCGCCTCTTTGCGGAGACGCGCGCCGCCGCACTCCGCGCACTCTGCGTAACCGCGATAGCGGCTCAGGAACACGCGCACCTGGACCTTGTACTTCTTGGTTTCCAGCTTGCGAAAGAACCCGCGCACTCCTGGGAAGCGGCCTTCGCCCTCCAGCACGAAACGCTTCTCCTCGGCGGTGAGCGACGAAAACGGCACGTTCATTCGCACGCGGCCGCGTCCGGAGCGCTTCAGTTCGTAGAGCGGCCAGCGGTGCTGCGGCTTGGTCCACGGCTCGATGGCGCCGTCCTCGATCGAGAGTGCCGGGTCGGGGACGACGCGGTCCAGGTCGTAGTCGATGGTATTGCCGAAACCCTGGCACGCGGGGCAGGCGCCGGTGGGACTGTTGAAGCTGAACAGGCTGGGCTCGGGGGCGGCGAACTCGATGTCGCACTTCTTGCAGGCGAAGCGCTCGCTGAACCGCAGGCGTCCAGCGGCGCCGGCGGCGGCGGGTTCCAAGACAACCTCTCCGGCTTCGCGGTAGCAAATCTCCGCGCTGTCGACCAGACGTTGGCGCTGGTCCGGCGAGAGCACCAGGCGATCGACGAGGACATCGACCGGCTGCGCGAAGTCGATCTCCAGAATGGATTCGGGCGTAGAGAATTCGAACATGCGGCCGCGCTGGAACAGCCGGTTGAAGCCCTTCTGGCGCAAGTCGATCAGCCGTTCGCGAAGCGCCTCCGCATCGCGGGACTCGGCGCGCGTGGCGGGGAACAGGACGTACCAGCGCGAGCCGGCACGCTCGGTGAGTATCCGCGCGGCGACGTGGTCCACCGTGTCTCGCTCCACGCGCTGGCCGCACTTCGGGCAGAAGGTGCGGCCGGCGCGCGCCCAGAGCAATCGCAGGAAGTCGTAGAGTTCGGTGGCCGTCGCCACTGTAGAGCGCGGGTTGCGTGTGGTGTTCTTCTGCCGGATGGCGATGGGCGGGGCTAGGCCGCCGATCTCGTCCACATCGGGCCGTTCCATGCGCTCCAGAAACTGCCGGGCGTACGCGGAGAGCGATTCGACATAGCGGCGCTGGCCTTCGGCGTAGATCGTGTCGAAGACGAGCGAGGACTTGCCGGACCCGGACACCCCCGTGACCACGGTCAGCCGGTTGTGGGGGATGTCGAGCGAGATGTTTTTGAGATTATGGACCCGCGCGCCGCGGATCGAGATCGAATCGTCCACTACCTTCCATTTTCGCAGAGGTGCGGGGATGCCACGAAAGGCGAAGTCGAATAGAGATACACGCTCGTTTCCAGAGGCGCCGGGCCGGAGTGACTGTCTCCCGAGGGTGTCCTCTCCACGGCAATGTGGCGGCCTGCGCCATAATGTGGCGAGGGAGAACGCCTGTTGAGTCGCAAGTGGGCATGGTGGGGCGGCATCTTCGCGGCGCTGGTGGCGAGCCGTGTGTGCCACCTGCGCATCCTCTGGGCCGACGGCGACTACCACCTGGCGGCGGCTATGCAGATCGCCCGGGGCAGCGTGCCGTATCGCGACTTCTGGTTCGACAAGCCGCCGTTGACGCCGCTGCTACACGTCTTGTTCGGCGCACGGCCGGGAGTGCCCGTGCTCCTTGGAAGCGCCTGCTATCTGTTGCTCGCGTGTGTGCTCGCCTGGGTCCTTGCCAAGAAGCTGTGGGGAGAGCGCGAAGGTTTGCTCGCGGCGGCGCTGCTAGGGTTCCACCTGGTCTTCTATTTGCCATCGGCGGTGATTCCGGTTCCCGTGGACCTGGCGATGCTGGCGCCGCACCTGGCGGCGGTGGCGGCCGTGGCGTGCGGGATGCCGCTGTTGGCCGGTGCGCTGGCCGGGGTGGCGTTCCTCTTCAACGTCAAAGGACTGTTCGTATTGCTGGTGTGCCTGCTCTGGGCCGGTGCGAAGCGGGCGCGTGTGCTGGCGGGCTTTGCCGCGGTCTGCGCGGCGGGACTGGCGGCGCTGGCCGCATTCGGAGCATTACGGGGTTACGTGGACCAGGTGTGGATCTGGGGCATGGCCTACGCCGGAAGCTCGCCGGAGGCCCATCCGCTTCAGCACGGCCTTTCCCGTACAGTCAATTGGCTGGGGTTCCATTCGCTGTTGGCACTGACCACCGTTGTGTTCTTCGCGCGTGAGCGCGGCGCGCTCCCGCGCAGCGCTTGGTTTTGGCTGGGAACCGCGGTGGCGGGAGTCTGTTTGGGACTGCGTTTTCCGCCGCGCTACTACTTCCAGTTGCTACCGGTGCTGGCCGTCTTTGGGGCGCGCGGACTGTCGCTGGCGCTTCAGGCGAAGCCGAAGTTGGCGGCCGCGGTGGCGGTAGCGCTGCTGCTGGTTCCGGCGGTGCGTTTCGGCCCGCGTTACTTCCTGCTGGCCGGCGACCTGTTCGCTGGACGCCCGCACGTCTGGAAGGACATCGCGCTCGACCAGGATTGCCGCGCCGTCGCGCGCATCGTCAACCAACGGGCGGGCCCTAACGACACGCTCCTGGTGTGGGGCTACCGTCCGGCCATCTTCGTGTACACGCGCCTGCGGCCGGGTTCGCGGTTCTTGGACTCGCAGCCGCTGACCGGCGTCCCCGCCGAGCGGCACTTCGCGGTGTCCACGCCGGTCGATCCGCTACTGGCGCTGGCCAACCGCGCCGAGTTGCGGCAAACCGCGCCGACATACGTCGTCGATAGCCTGGGCTCGGCCAACCCGCGCCTCTCCATCGAGAACTACCCCGATCTGGCGCCGTGGCTGGCGCGGTACGAACTGGTGGGCCGCACGCCGCTCAGCCTGATCTTCCAACTGCGCCAATCACCAGACGCGGCAGGGGTTCTGGCTCACCATGGGCTGCCCCGGCTTGCAGCCGAAGGCCTGCTGGAACTCGGGCGCGTTGACTACGACGCCGTTCACCCTGTAGCGGCCCGGTGAGTGCGGGTCGGTGGCGGCGCGGAGCCGCGCAGCCGGCTCGGTGATGTTCTGGCACCACACCTGTCCCCAACTCAGAAACAGGCGCTGCACGGGAGTGAAGCCGTCAATGGGCGCGGCGTTGCGGGCCGCCGCATTGGCCTCCAGCGCCATCAGCGCCAGGCGCACGCCGCCGTTGTCGGCCACGTTCTCGCCCAGCGTCAGCTTGCCGTTCAGCTTCACGTCGCCAACGGCGGTGTAGGCCGCGTACTGGTCGACGAAGCACTGCGAGCGTTTCTCGAACTCCTTGCCGTCCTCGGCCGTCCACCAGTCGGCCAGGTTTCCCTTGGCGTCGTACTGGCGTCCCTGGTCGTCGAAGCCGTGCGTCAGTTCGTGCGCTATGACCGCGCCGATGCCGCCGTAGTTCACCGGGTCGTCCGCTTTGGCGTCGAAGAACGGCGGCTGGAGGATGCCCGCCGGGAAGTTAATGTTGTTCATCGAAGGGTTGTAGTAGGCGTTCACCGTGGGCGGCGTCATGCCCCACTCCTTGGGATCGACCGGTTTCCCGATCTTCGCCAACTGATAGGCGGTCTCGAACGCGTTGGCGCGCAGCGAATTTCCCAAGGCGTCGCCCGCGGCGATGCGCAGCCCGCCGTAATCGCGCCAGGTGTCCGGGTACCCGATCTTGTTGGTGACTGCGTGGAGTTTATCGAAGGCGCGCTTCTTGGTCTCCGCCCCCATCCAGGTAAGGCCGTTCAAGTCCGTCTCCATCGCCTTTTCGATAGCGGCGACCAGCGCCAGCATCCGTGTCCGCGCTTCCGGCGGGAAGTTCTTCTCGACGTACTTCTGTCCGAGGGCCTCGCCCAGGTCGTTGTCCACGGCGTTCACGCAGCGTTTCCAGCGCGGCTGTTGCTCTTTCTGGCCGCCCAGCGTGCGCCCGTAGAAATCGAAGTCCTCTTCTTCGAACGCCTTGGGCAGCAGCGCGGAGGCAACGCGCAGCAAGCGGGACGCGAAATAGGCCTTCCAATCGTCCAGGCTCACGGTCTTGAGCATGGCATCCAGGTTCTTCATGAACTCGGGATTCTGCACGTTCAGGCTGTCGAACGCCGGCGAGCCCAGCGTTTGCAGGTAGGCATTCCAGTCGAACGAAGGCATTAGCGCGGCCAACTCCTTCCGCGTCATCTTGTGATAGTTTTTGTACGGATCGCGCCGCGCCACGCGATCGAGCGACGGCCGGGCGAGCGCCGTTTCGATGGCGAGCACCGCCTTCGCCTTCGCTTCGGCGGCGGCTGGCGCCGCCCCCGCCAGCGCGAACAGACGCCGCAGGTGCGCCAGGTAATTGGCGCGCAGTTCCACCGATCTGGCGTCCTGGTTGAGGTAGTAATCCCGATCCGGCAGGTTGAGACCGCCCTGCACCGCCGTGGCAATCGTCCGCGTGGAGTCTTTGTCGTCGGCGTCCGAGTAGAACGCGAAAAGCCCGCCTGCGCCAAGTTGGCGAAGATGGGCCGCGAGCGAGGCGATCTGCGTCGCGTCTTTCATCGCCTCGATGCGCGCCAGTTCCGGCCGGATGGGGTCCAGGCCGCGCTTTTGAATGGTCTCCTCGTCCATGCACGACGAATAGTAGTCACCGATCTTCTGTTCCACCGGCGTGCGGTTCGGCGTCTTGACCGCAGCCTCCAGGATCTCGCGCAGCGCCGCCTGGTTGCGGTTGTTCAGTTCCTCGAAGCGTCCCCAGCGTGAATACTCCGGCGGCACCGGATTGTTCGCCATCCAGGCGCCGCAGGCGTATTGGTAGAAGTCCGTGCAGGGGTCGGCCGTCTTGTCGATGAACGCGGGCGTGAACGACTGCGCGTTTAAGGCACACGCGACGCACAGCAAGAGAGTGACTCGGAAGGCGGGATTCATGACTATTATTGTATTCTCATGCCGTCGCGACGAGGCATCCGTAGACGACTGCTGGAATGGTACCGGCGCGCCGCGCGCGACCTGCCTTGGCGGCGCACAAAGGACCCGTATCGAATCTGGGTCTCGGAGGTCATGCTCCAGCAGACGCGCGTGGCGGCCGCGATTCCGTACTTCGAGCGCTTCATCGCCCAGTTCCCGAATACCGCCACGCTGGCGGCGGCCCCGGAGGCCGAGGTGCTGCGGTTGTGGGGCGGCCTGGGCTACTACTTGCGTGCCCGGAACCTTCAGCGCGCCGCGCGCCGCATCGCGGAAGCCGGCTCTTTCCCCTCGCGCTATGAAACGATCCTCGAGTTGCCCGGCGTAGGCGAGTACACGGCGGCGGCTGTGGCCAGCATCGCTTTTGGGCTGCCCCATGCCGTGCTGGACGGCAACGTGAAGCGCGTCCTAAGCCGTCTCGAGTGCCGGAACGACGGCCTTCGGGAGATTGCCGGCGATTTGCTCGACCCAGCCGCGCCCGGCGATTGGAATCAGGCGCTCATGGAACTCGGTGCGGCCGTGTGCCTGCCGCGCGCTCCCCGCTGTGCGGAGTGCCCGGTGGAACGCTACTGCGGCGCGAGCGCCGCTGGGAGGCAGGACGAGTTTCCCGCGCGCCGGCTTCGGCCCGCCACCGAACGGTTGTCGAAACGCCTGCTGCTCGTCAAACGGCGCGGCCGGATTCTACTCACCGAACACGGCGGTTTCTGGGAGTTGCCGGATTCGGCCTCTTTGGCGCAGGTTGCTGCCGCAAAGGAGGTCGGCAGGTTCCGCCATTCAATCCTGAACCGCAACTATGCGTGCACCGTGGTATTGGCGCGGGTGGCGGGTACGCCTGAAGGCTTCCGCTGGGCCGGCCCGGAGGAACTTTCACAATTGCCCCTGAGCACGATGACGCGTAAAGCATTATCGCTGGCCGGCCGCGCGGCGGCTGTGACGCGCTGAGCGCGGCCCTCAGGAGTTCAACGCCAGGTTCATGTTCTCGATGGCCTCGTCTACGTGGGACGGCTGCGTGTAGCCGATGGTGACGGCGTCCACCGATCCCAACCCCATCACGAACTTCAGCGAAGCCTGCCGCTGCTCGCGCGTAGTGAAGCGCCCTTCGCCCAACAGCTTCATGCCCAACACGCCGGTGCCCTGCGCGTGAATGGCCTTGGAGCGCGCCACCACCTGCTCGACATCGCCGATCTTGTTGGTGTCTTCCTGTAGATCCGCCGTGTCCATGCGCACGCCTTCATGATTGATCCTCATGAGCGCTACGTCCAGCCACTTGGTGCCCGGGAACCGCGCCAGCGGCTGCAAGCCGTGGACCGACGCGCCGTGGGCCAGGATCACCTTCTTCGCCTTGGCCTCCGAAAAGGCGTCCTGAAGCCGCTTGGTCTCCTCCGGCCAAT
>CAZVIK010000014.1:0-22763 GCA_964627045.1 uncultured Solibacteraceae bacterium
GGATACCAGTAGGAACCGCACGGGACCAGCGTCGGTGGCGACGGCGATCCGCTCCCCGTCCCCGAAGAGGACGGCGCTGGAAGGCCCGGCCATACAATCGCGGGCGTAGTCGAAGTAGTTGGCGCCTTCGACGTCGAAGGCAAAGGGATCGCGATCCTCGTGAAAACGGGCGCTACCCTCGATCACGTAAGCGAAAGCCTTATGGCCCGGCGGCACCGGCAGCGAGGCTGCCAACCCGGGCGGCACTCGGACGTCCAGATAGCGCGGCTCGATCACGATGTCCTCGACGGGCCCACGGACGCCGTTGATCTCACCGCAGACGACCTTGACCTTCACCCCGCCCTCCAGTTCGGTCTCCGGAATATCGGCCGCCGCCACGTCGCGGTATCGCGGATCCATCATCTTTTGCGACGCCGGCAGATTGGCCCAAAGCTGGATGCCACGGAGCCGCCCCTCCCGGTTGCCCTTGGGCATCTCCTGGTGGATGATGCCGCTGCCCGCGGTCATCCATTGGACATCACCCGCCCCGATGACGCCCCGGTTGCCGAGGCTGTCGCCGTGTTCCACCGTCCCGTCCAGGACGTAGGTGATCGTTTCGATACCCCTGTGCGGATGCCACGGGAAGCCGTTGAGGTAGTCCGCAGGGTTATCCGATCCGAACTCATCGAGCAAAAGGAACGGGTCGAACAATGGCGTGTCGTGGAAGCCGAAGACGCGCTTCAGGTGGACACCGGCCCCTTCCACCGTCGGCGTGCCCCGGATGATCTTGCGAATGGCCCGGTATGGCTGCATGTTCCCCTCCGACCGATTAGGGGCAGTATAGCGCGCGGCGCGGCGGCGCGGGCGGGCCAATGCCGCAGTCGTGCATCCCCGGGTCTGGCGATGACCTGGCCCGTGCCGGCCGTGCAAACGGGCAGAACAACCGCGCCGGCGAGCAAAAAGTACGCGGTCGCCGGCCAAACTAGACCGGTTTCGAGCGTGCGGCTTGCGCCGGCCAGGGCCCAAGCGCCCCTTCCGGTCTCCCGGGCGTGGGAAGCCTTTGGCTTCGGGGCGGACGGCCTCCTGAAGGCGCCTTAATAACCAAAGTCGTTTGACATGAGTCATTTGTAAACGATCCGATTATTGAAACTTTCACCGCAGAAAAGCGTCTTATGATGTACGCTGGACGTTGGATCGTTGAAAAGGCTGGGCGGTTCAGAGAGGCAATGGACTTGGAACCAAAATTGCTGTATTATGGTGCACTTTGGCTCTGCGTTCAAGGCGCCTGGGGAGTTCAATAGAACGACGGGAGGGAACCGGAAGAGCTTTCGGACGGCGAACAACGAGGCAATCCGCTGCCGGTGAACGGAAGATTCCCGGGCCGGCCGGCGGGTGGGCAAAAAAAAGTTGTTGGGAATGGAGGCGGCGAGCCGATACATAGAGGAGGGAAAAGGCCATGACCAAGACCGAACTGAATCGACTGAAGAAGGTTCTGGAGACGAGGCAGGCGGAGCTCGCCCGGGTCTTGCGAAACCGCGAGGGGATTGCGATCGAAAAGAGCCCGGACGCGCTCGACGAGGTGCAGCATGCCGCCGAACGTGAACTGGCGATCCGCAACCTCGACCGGGAGTCCCATCTTCTGAGAAATGTGCGCGCCGCGCTGCAACGGATCGAAGACGGCTCCTACGGCACCTGCCTGCATTGCGAAGAGGACATCAGCCCCAAGCGGCTCGAAGCCGTGCCGTGGGCGGCCTACTGCATCCACTGCCAGGAGATCGCGGACCGCAACACCGAAGACAACGCCGAGATGTTCGACGACATGCTGGTGCCCGCGGCATAGACGGATTCCTTCCCCGGGGGGCTTGGGCGACCAGGCCCCCTCCGATTTTCCCCCTATTTCAAGATCCGAATCGAATTGACCATGCGGCGCGGCTCTTCGGGCTGCCGCCGCCAGGAGTAGAACTCTTCCCCGCTGCACGCCGTGCAGGCGCCGGAGACGCTGATTCGCTCCGGCGGAACCCCCGCCGCCACCGCCTGGCGCCGGTTGGCCTCCCGTAGGTCCAGGTGGACGGGCCCGTCCAGGTCCCGCCGCTCGGGGAACCATCGGGCAAACTGAGCGGCGACTTCCGCGCCGACGCGATAGCAGCAGCGCCCCACCGAGGGCCCTACCGCCACCCACAGGTCCCGCGCCTCGGCGCCGTATCGGTCTCGCATCGCGAGAATCGCCTTTTCCACGATCGCCTGCGCGGTGCCCCGCCAGCCGGCATGGACCGCCGCCACGGCCCTCCGGACCGGATCGGCGATGAGGACGGGGACGCAATCCGCCGTGCGCACGCCGATCCGAAGTCCCGGGACGTTGGTCAGGATGGCGTCGCCGCGGCCGATTCGCCCTTCCCCGCCCTCGGCCACCAGGCAGATGTCCGAATGAATCTGGGACAGGCTCACCAGATCGTCCTGCCGGTTCCAGTCGTGCGAATGGGCCGTACCGAAGCCGTGCTCCAGCCAGTCCAGTTCGAGGAGCCGCGTCGCGCGATGTACTTGCCGGTCGATTTGCCAGGACATCCGGGCGTGCGGCTAGGCGGCGGGGTTTTCCGCGCGGGCGATGCGGACCTGCTGCTTGAAGCCCTCCAGCATCGACTCGTCCAGGCGGACTTCCGTCGGCCGTTTGGCGAAGGTGGACATCTTGTCGATCTTCTCCTGGAGCTTCAGGAGTCCATAGAACAGGTTCTCGGGACGCGGCGGGCAGCCCGTGATATACACGTCCACCGGCACGATCTTGTCCACGCCCTGCAAGACGGCGTAGGTGTTGAAGGGACCGCCCACACTGGAACAGGCGCCCATGGCGATCACCCATTTCGGCTCCGGCATCTGGTCGTAGAGCCGCTTGAGAACCGGGGCCATCTTCAAGGTGACCGTGCCGGCGACCAGCATCAGGTCCGATTGCCTGGGGCTGGGCCGGAAGACCTCGGCGCCAAACCGGGCGATGTCGAAGCGCGCCGCGCTGGAGGCGATCATCTCGATGGCGCAACAGGCCAGCCCGAAGGTGAGCGGCCACAGCGAGTTGCCGCGCGCCCAGTTGAAAACCTGGTCCACCGACGTGACCAGGAAGTTCTGCTCGAAGCGGTTCTCTAAAATCGACATCGCGATGTCCCCGGCGACTACTTCATCTTATCATCGCGATACCACGCGAGCGTCCGGCGCAGACCCTCTTCCAGGCTGAAGCGCGGGCTGTGGCCGAGGTCCCGGACGGCCGACGCGGTACACGCCTGCGAGTGCCGCACATCCCCGGCGCGCGGCGGCTCGTAGTGCGCCGGGATGCTGACGCCTTCAATTTCCTGCAACGTCCGCCACACCTGGTTCAGAGTGAAACGGCCCCCGTTGCCGGCGTTGTAGACGCCGCCTGCGGCGAGCGGAGCGTTCGCGGCCTTCAGCACAAGCTCCACGACGTCGTCCACATAGGTAAAATCGCGTGACTGTTCTCCGTCTCCGTGGATGGGCGGCGGCCGCCTCTCGCACAGGCATCGGATGAAGATCGAGATCACGCCAGAATACGGGCTGGAGGGGTCCTGCCGCGGTCCATATACGTTGAAGAACCGGAGCGAGACTGTCTCCAACCCGAAGCAAAGGTGGAAGGCCCGCGCAAAATATTCCCCCGCCAGCTTTTGTGCGGCGTAGGGCGAACGGGGGTCCGGCGGCATGGTCTCGACCTTGGGCAGCGTCTCGCTGCCGCCATAGACCGAAGACGACGCGGCGTACACCACGCGTTTGACGCCGGCGGCGGCGGCGGCCCGAAGCACGTTGAAGGTGCCATCGACATTCACCTCGTGGGACGGTACCGGGTCGGCGATCGAACGGGGCACCGATGGGATCGCCGCCAGGTGGAAGACGGTCCCGGCTCCCCGCATCGCGGCCGCGACCGAATCGTAGTCGCGAATATCGGTCCGGAACCACTCGATCGAACCGGCGACTTCGGCCAGGTTCTCCTCGCGCCCGGTCAACAGGTTGTCGATGACGGTGACGCGTTCCGCCCCGGCATTCAGCAGCCCGCGGACGAGAGCGGATCCGATGAACCCGGCGCCCCCGGTAACCACGCACTTGTTCATATCGCAATCCGGGCGGCCACCGCGTCCAGATGCCGGCGCGTTTCCGCCATGATCCTTTCCGCTCCGAAGGAGAAATCGAACGCTTCCACGCTGACCCACCCGCCATAGCCGCGCGCGGCCAGCGCCCGCATCACCGGAAGAAAATCGTAGCTGCCGCAACCGGGATGCTTGCCGTCCATCTCGTTCACGTGAACGTGGCGGATGAGGTCGAAGTACCGGTCCACCAGGACTTCGTGCGGTTCGACTTCGGCCACGGCGTTGTGCGTGTCGAACATTGTGGCGACGTTCGGATGCCCGATGGCGCGGACAATGGCCGCCGCCTCGGCCAGCGAGGTAATCACATCGGTTTGATCGGGCGAAAGCGCTTCGATCAATAGCATGACGCCGCGCTCGGCCGCGTGTCCGGCGACGCCGGCCATCCCTTCGGCGAAGTGGCGGGCGGCGTCCTGCGGGCTGATCCCGCCGGCGGTCGATCTTTGGCGCGGCGAACCGAACACCATGGTGCTGTCCGGCCCCAGATCGGCGCTGAGGTCGATCAGCTTCCGGACGTAATCCCAACTGGATTCGCGCTGCGCCCGGTCCGGCGTGGTGACGTGCAGGGGCTTGGGCGCGGTCAGGAGCCAGTGCAGGCCCACATAGCGTATGCCTTCGGACTCCATGATGTCCCGCACCTCGCGGCGTCCTCCGGCGCTGAGCTCGACGGCATCCTCGCCGAGAGTGAAGCAGGCCAGCTCCAGCCCCGGAAATCCGGCGGCCAGGGCCGCCCGTACAGCGTCGCGAAACTCCCAGCCCTGGAAGATCTCGCTGCACGCCGCGTAACGAAACATGGGCATCGCCTCACGACTCCTTGGCGGCCACGGCGACCAGCGACAACCCGCGCCAGGGCAGCAGGCCGTCGATCCGGCGCCAGAACCACACCGTCTTGTCGAACAACTTCAGCGTGACCTTGCTGATGCGCCGCCGGTGGAACACCTTCCCGGAAATCCACCAGGCCGGCGCGCCGATCTTGTTCAACTGATGAACGCTCTTCACGGAAAATCCCGCCGCGGAGAGCACGTCCCGAAGGTCGCGCTCGGAAAAACGCCTTTTGTGCCCCAGCGTGCGGTCAAGTCCGGTGAACAGGGCGGGGCCCTGCGGCACCAGCACCAGGACGTTTCCGCCGGGAAGCAGCGCGTCGTGCAACCCTCGCAGCAGTTGTTCGGGACGCTGCGCGTGCTCGAGCACGTTGACGCAGATGGCCGTGTCGAAGGCGTCTTCCAGGCCGCGAAACGCGCCGGGCGCCTCCGGGTCCAGTTGCCGCACGATGACGTTCGGCGTGCGCAGGAAGCGGTTGCGCAAGGCGTGGACGTAGAGCGGGTCTCTTTCCGCGGCGATGTACTGAAGGCGCCTCCCCATGAGCCGCCCGGTGATATTGCCGATTCCCGCTCCGACCTCCAGCACCGCGTCCCCCACGTGCGGACGAAGCAGGCGCGCCATCCAACTCAGATACTGCGGCGTCCCGGTCATGTTGTTCAGCAACCCGCGGCCGTAAGGCTCCGAGTAGAGATCGTCGATCAGCCAGAAGCGCAGAACGGTCGCCAGCGCCTTGACGCCGTCCTTCCAGCCGATCTTCTTCCCCTCTTCGTAGGTGCGCCCGTGGTAGCTGATGGGGACCTCGTAGATACGCAGGTTGCGCTTGGCGCACTTCATGACGACTTCCGGCTCGAACCCGAAGCGGTCCGAGCGGATGGGAATGCTCTTCAGCAAGTCCGTCCGGAAGACCTTGTAGCAGGTCTCCATGTCGGTCACATCCAGGTCGCAGAAGATGTTCGAGATCGTCGTGAGCGTCTTATTGATGAGCGTGTGGCGGTAGGGGAGAACCCGGCGCTGCACCCCCGCCATGTATCGCGATCCGAAGACCACGTCGGCATGGCCGTCCAAAAGCGGCTTCAGGAGCCGCGGGTATTCGGCGGGGTCGTATTCGAGATCGGCATCCTGGACAATGCAGAAGTCGCCTGTGGCTTCCTGAATCGCCGTGCGGAGCGCCGCGCCCTTGCCGCGGTTCACGGGGTGGCGCAGGAGACAGATCCTGGGCTCGGCCGCGGCGAGCCGCTGGAGTATGTCCCAGGTGCCGTCGGTCGAGCGATCGTCGACCACGATCAACTCGCGCTCCATTTCTTCGGGCAGAGGCGCCGCCAGCACCTGCGCGAGGCTGCGTTCGGCCACGGTACGTTCGTTGTAGACGGGGATCAGGATGGATAGCTTCACGCGAACCCCTCAGTATATCCGGCTTGCGGCGGCGTTGCCCGCGCGTCGCTGGCCGGAGCGCGGCCGGCGAAGTGCGGAGGAACCGCCACGGCACGGCCCAGGTGGGCTGGTTTCGGGTATACTTTTTCGGAACGCGTATGTTGTCGCCTCGCATTCCGGAAGGGGAGTACGACACCGTCGAATTGCGCAGCGGGCGGCTGCACAAGATCCGCTTGAGCGAAGCACGGATGCTCGGCGAAGAGGACCGCATGGCGCCGGTCGTAAAGTGCTACTGCCGGTCAAGCGACGTGATAACCCCGGCCGACGCCGAAGCGCAGATGCGCCCGACCTTCGTGTTTCCCGCACAGTTCTTCCGGGCCCTTGAGATGCTGATCGGCAGCGACCTCACCGGGCGCATCTACACCGACACCGCCAAACGCCGCGTCCGGTTTTACTTGGATCTCAAAGAACACGCCGGTTTCCAGCACGAGAACAACCACGCCGACCTGCACAGTCCCTGGTACATCGACAGCGTGATGAAGGAGTAGGCGCGCGCCCGATGGCCGACAGTGCGACTGCCGCGAGTGGAGCAAAAGGGACCCGGTCAAGCGGCGGTTTTCGAGTTTTCGTGCCATTTCGACCGCATTTTTATTCATTTGAGTGAATATTTATGCGATCTGAGGCGGCTGGTTGAGGCCGCCGGCAGTTCGTGCGGCACGTTGGCCGGCAAGAATCCGCACGATGGTCGCGCCGTTGGCCAGCGCGATGACCGCCTCCAACAGCGTGCCGCCGATGGAACCGCTGAGGATGTTGTTGGTGAGCCACGCGCCCGTGCAGGCCAGCAGCACCAGGCGCATGGGCACGCCGCGCATGTAGAAGATGGCGACGGTCCCGACGCAGGAGGACCCCACCGTCAGCCATCCGGTCCAGTTCTTCGAAAAGACCACGCCGGCCGAGAAATTCACGGCCACGATGGTGGCCACCACCATCCAGGACCGTTTCTTCAGCGCCAGCATGGACCGCACGGCGCTCACCAACGCACTGGAAGCGGCAGGTAGGTTTGCCAGCCAGAAGAAGTGAACGGCGTAGGCCAAAGACTGTCCGGCGTTCAGCAGCTTGAACCGGCGGTCGCAACGCTGCACAAACGCGGCCACGCCGAGGATGAACGCGGCGTAGCCGACACACTGCACGGGCGAGAAGAAGTCCATCGGGTTTCGCATTTCCCCCACCAGGCCCCGGGGGCAAAGCGAGGACCGGTCCGGAAGGCGCGATGCGCACATCGCATCGCCAGGAGAATTCTAATCTTACCATCGCGGCCACGGATGCCCGGCGCTCCGCACCGGCTGCGGCTTCCGAATACCGGGCCGCACACGCCGGGAGAGTTCATTCGTAATCCAGATACTAAACTCTGAATATATGCACGATTCGCGCGCATGCACAATTTACTGCAACTTACTTCACACAAAGGCGGGGACCGGGCGTATAATGGGGTAACCGCCGGCTCGGCGGCGCGATAGAGGGGATGCTGGCATGAAACGAATCGCAGTGGTATTGACGCTTGGTCTGTTGGGCGCGCTCGGCGCGTCCGCCACGCTCATCACCGTTCTACCGTTTGGCGGAACCACCATCACCTTCCCCGACGATCAGGGCGACGTGACCCACCCGACCGCCAGCAGCGGCAGCGCAGCCGGGTTCTCGATCGTTTCCACCGTGGGCTCTGCCGTTTATCCCTACGCGGGTTCTTTCAACCTGGACCAGAACGGCACCTGGGACAACGGACTGATCGGCGACTCCTCGGGAGTGACGGTGCTCACCATCGATCTGGGCGGGCTTTACTCTTCCGTGGGCGGCACGTTCAATTACAACACCACAGGGTCGCCGGAAGGGCCGTCGGGAGCGGCGCCGTTCATCGCGGCTCTGGACGCCGGCCAGAACGTGCTGGAGATGTACGTGCTTTCGATCGTGGCGCCGATCGACACCGCGCCGGGCTCCTTGAACGCCGGGGAGTTTCGCGGCATCGACCTGGGTTCGCCTCTCATCGCGTATCTGCAATTCGGCGGCAGCGGCATGGTGATGCACGATATCACCCTCAGCGATGTGCCCGAACCATCGACGGCGTGGCTGGCCGTGCTGGGGTTGGGCGTGCTCGGCTGGCGCACACACCGGCGACGCCGGTAACGCCTTTCCCGAAGAGACACGCCAAAGCAGCGGCGCGCGTTGCGTTATCCTACCTGCGTGCGCCTACCGGAAGTCGAATCTGCAACGGGCGGCCTCGCCGAAGCGGCGGCGTTTTTCCTTGCGGTGCTGGCGTTTCTTTGGTGGCTGGCGATTCCCTTCCCCTGGGCGGGCATTCTGATCGTGGCCGCCGTCGTTCTGTCCTGGCGCCGCCGCCGATTGAGCATTACGGCGCTGGGGCTCGGACTCGTTGAATTCGGAGCTTCGTTTCGATCCTGGCGATGGGTTTGGCTGGCCGCGGGCGCGGTGTTCGCGATTCTGGGCGGCCGGCGGCTCCTGGACAGCGGCGCGCTCACCAACGGCGCGGTCTATTTCGCCTGGGCCGCCGTGCAGCAGGCCGTCTATCAGTCGATGACGTACCTCCCTTTGCGAAGCGGTTTGAAGCGCCTAGGTCTGGCGACCGTACTCGGGGGCGCGGCGTTCGCCGCGATGCACGTCCCCAACCCGGTGCTTGTGCCGGCGACGCTGGTGTGGGGCGTAGCCTCCTGCATCCTGTTCGAACGCTGCCGCTCGGTCTGGGGCCTGGCGCTGCTCCAGATGATGCTCTCGTCGTCTTTGTTCTGGGTCACGCCGGCCGGCTGGCACCGGCAGTTTCAGATCGGGCCGTACTACTACCGGATAGCGGACGCGAACCGGCCGCCATCCACCTTCGCGCCGCCCGCGTTGGAGGAGTAAGTAGTTGCCACGTACCAGGTACGTTCGGTACCTAGAGCGATTGTGCCCCGCGTCCAGCCGCCGCCGGTTGTTCCCCAAGGCGCGCAAAATAGGCGCGTCGCGGCGTGCCAGCGGGTGTACAATCGGGGCTGCCAGGAGGCGAGATGGGATTCGTCACGTCCATTTCTTGCGCCGGCTCTTCCTTCCATTGGGTGATCGCCCGCCTGGCGCTGCTGTCCCTGCTGGCGGCGCCCTGCGCGGCCGATCTACTCGGCCCTCCTCCCCTGTCGGAACTGCCGGCCATCCCCACCGAATCCGTTGGCGGTCACATTGACGCCAACAACGGCTTTGCGTGGGACTACAACTACGGCATCGGTTACGACGGCTCCACCGTCCGGATCGACGTTGAGATCGACTTCACCGGCCTGGTCACGCAGGCGCTGAAGGACCTTTGGGAACAAGGGATCGAGTCCATGTGGAACGGCAAGTATTTCCTTGTAAAAGACGAGACCTACACGATCCCCATCACCTTCGATGTGACCACCGCCGGACCATTCAACTACGTGGTGAACGTCGTCGCCGGCCCGCACGTCAGCAACATGACGGAGTGGGACACCGAAGACGACGGAAACGTGGCCGCGCACGAATTCGGCCACATGCTCGGTCTGTTTGACGAATACGCCGGAGGCGCCACAGACCCGGGCGGCGAACTCATCGACGCCACCAGCATCATGGGTTCCACCGCGGCCGGAGCGACGCCCTACGCGCGGCATTTCCAGGCGTTCCGGGACTGGATCGCGTCGAAAAGCCCCGAGGAGACCTTCCGGCTGGAGCGGACTCCGGAACCGGCCACGCTGCTGATCACCGCGCTGGGCTTGGCGTTGATTGCGGCAGCCCGCCGGCGGACACGGCGCGCATGAGGGGTTCCACCCGGCGGACGTTGTTGTTCGCACTGACAGGCGCGGCGGCCTTCGCGCGCCAGAGAGGCCCGGGCACACTGACGCTTGAGATCCGTGCGCAGAGGATCGTATTCGGGCCGGGCGATGCCGTTCTCATCGAGGGCCGGCTTGCCAACACTTCAGGGACGCCGGCGCTTGTCAACCGGCGCTTTTTGTTCCCCGGACCTGAGGTCTATTTACAGGTGCGCGATCCGTCCGGCCGCACCCTGGCCTGGCTCCCGCCCGAACCGCCGCCGCCAATGCGGCCGGCGGATTTCACAACGCTCGCACCGGGCGGCACCCTGAGCTTCCTGCTGCCCGACCTTCGCTCCTGGGTCCAGCAAGGCTTCGCGCCAGGCCTTTACACGGCCGCCGCGACATTCCACAATCGCGGCGCTCCGGAACTGGGGTTTAGGACACTTGAAGAGGAAGTGACGTCGCCGGCGATTTCCTTCCGGATCACCGCCGCACCGTGACGGTGGCCACGCTCGCGCGTGGGCGCCAAACCGAGCCGCATTGCATGCCGCAGGCCGCACGCCGCTCGGGCTGTGCGTTGTATGATTTGAGTTTGCCGCCGTACGCCGGCCAAGCCCCTCGGGAGGAACCCAGACCGTGAATCGAATCGTATTGCAGACGCCCGCCCGGCTGCATCTTGGCCTGCTGGACCTGAACGGCGAAATCGGCCGCATCGACGGAGGCATCGGGCTCGCCCTGGCCTCGCCCCACACCACCATCGAGGCCACCCGCGCGCAGGGCGTCGAAGTCGATTGCGCCGTGGAGCCGGAAATTGAAGCGCGCCTGAATACGGCTGTCCAAAAGATATGCGGCCACTTCGGACTCCCCGGCGCGCGCGTCACGGTGAAGGAACGCCCGCTTCCCCACCTGGGGTTGGGCAGCGCGACGCAGACGCTGGTGGGCGCGGCGCAGGCCGTGTGCCTGCTCCATGGCCTTCGGAAGCCCGCCCGGGAGTTGGCAAATCTGGTGGGGCGCGGCGGCACTTCCGGCATTGGAGTAGAGGCGGTCGAATCGGGCGGCTTCATCCTGGACGGCGGTCATCCCTTCCGGCGCGGCGCGAACGCCAAGCACGAATACACGTCGTCCGGGCGCAGCCAGGGCATCGAGCCGCCCCCCATTCTGGCTCGGCACAATTTCCCCGATTGGGACATCCTGGTGACGGTCCCGCTTGGCGAGGGCGCCAGCGGCTTGCGCGAAGTGACGCTGTTCAAGGTGGTGTGCCCGGTCCCGCTGGACGAAGTGCGCCGGATGTGCCACATCATCCTGATGCAACTGCTGCCGGCGGTCATCGAAGGCGATCTCCACGCGTTCGGTGCGGGGATCGAGGATTACCAGAAGCTCGGCTTCAAAGTGTTCGAATACCGGGCGCAAACCGACCTTCTCAAAGACTGCATGCGATTCCTGAAAGAAAGCGGCGGCGTGGGCGTGGGCATGAGCAGTTGGGGACCGGCGCTGTTTTCGTTCGGCGAAAACCTGACGGAACTTCGCGACAAGGCGCGCGGCTGGCTGGATGCGCACGGCGGGGGCGAGGCGATTCTCACCAAGGCCAACAATACCGGCATGCGCGTGGTGAGCCAGGAGTAGCGCGATGGCTTACCGGCCCCGGCTGAAGATCTGCGGCGTGGCCAACGCCGGCGACGCGCGTCTGGTGTCGACGGCGGGAGTCGATTACTGCGGAATCCTGGTGAATGTCGGGTTTTCCGAACGCAGCCTGCCGCTGGGTGAAGCGCGCGAGGTGGCCGCAACGTGCACAGTGCCGGTCGTGATCCTGCTCTGCGACCCCTCCGAAGAGGCCGCCGTGGAGGCGGCGCGGGAGATCCAGCCACGCGCGATCCAGTTGTTGTGCCGCGAATCGCCGGGCCTGGTCCGCGCACTGCGGGCGCGGGTGAATTGCGAGATTTGGAAGACCTTGCACCTTCCCGCCGTCCAAGGCCAGGCCACTCCGGAAGAGTACGCCGACGCCGGCGTGGACGCGTTCCTTCTGGACAGCGCCGGCACGGCCGATGGGTTTCTGCGAATGGGCGGCACCGGGACGGTGGTGGATTGGGCCCTGGCGGCGGAGATGATTCCACGGTTGCCGAGGCCCGTCTTTCTGGCCGGCGGGATCGGGCCGGATAACGTAGCGCGGGCGATCGAGCGTGTCCGGCCTTTCGGCGTGGACCTATGCAGCGGCGTGGAACGGTCCAAAGGACGGAAGGACCCGGAGAAGGTCCGGCGGTTGGTGGAGGAGTTCACCCGCGCGGTCGCCGGAATTGAGGAGGCGGAAAAGTGAAGGCTGCGGTCGTTTACGGCGCGAATGATATTCGGATCGCCGAGGTCCCCACGCCCAGTGCCGGGCCGGGCGAGGTGCTGATCCGTGTGAAGGGCTCGGGGGTGTGCGCCACCGACGTGAAGATCCTGGGCGGCTCCGGGCTGCCGAAGCACCTGCCCACGATCCTGGGCCACGAGGTTGCGGGCGTGGTCGAGGCCCTGGGTGATGGCGTCTCCGGACTGGCCGCGGGCCAGCGGGTGGCGGTGTATCCCATCGCGGCCTGCGGCGAGTGCTTCTATTGCCAAAGGGACCGGCACCCGCTTTGTCTGAAACCCTACGGGTTGGCCCACGGCGCCGACGGCGGTTTCGCCGAGTATGTGCGCGTGCCGGTCCAGATCGTCCGGCTGGGCGGCATCCTCGACATCGGCGATCTTCCGTTCGACCTGGCGGCCATGATCGAGCCGATCTCTTGCTGCCTCTCGGCCGCTGAGCAGTGCTCCACCAAGGCCGGTGATACGGTGCTCATCGCCGGTTGCGGGCCGCTGGGCCTGATGCACACGCTGGTATCCAAGGCCGCCGGGGCGCGCGTGATCGCCGCGGACATCGACGAGACGCGGCTGGCGAAGGCCGTCGAAACCGGCGCGGAGATCGCGCTGAATCCGTCGAAGGTGGACCTGGCCGCCGAGGTGAAGCGGCTGACCAGGGTGGGAGCGGACATCGTCATCGCGGCGGTGGGGAGCGCCGCCATCGTCGAGAAGTACCTGCCGCTGGTCCGCAACGGCGGGGTGTTCAACATCTTCGGCGGAACCCCGAAGGGCGAGTCGATCACCTTTGACCCGCGCTGGCTGCACTACGGCGAAGTGGTGCTGACGGGAACCTTCGCCGCGTCGTTGCGCCACTTCCGGCAGTCGCTGGAGTTTGTAAGAAGCCATCCGGCCGAGGTCGCCCGGCTGATTTCCGAGCGGTGCGGCCTGGACGACGTTCTGGCGGCGGTCGAGCGCGTCCGCGCCGGAGCGGGGCTCAAGACGATCATCGTCATCGACTAAGTCGAGTTGACACCAGGGAGATCGAACTTATGAAGGGTTATCAGAACAGGTTATCCAGAATCCTCAACCCGGAGACGGGCCGGGGCCTGATCGTCGCCATGGACCACGGCATGGCGCTCGGTCCGATGACCGGAATCGAAAAGCCCGCGGCGGTGTTCGAGACGCTGGAGCCGTACATCGACGCCTGGCTCATGACCAAAGGCGTCTTTACGCACGTCTACCAGCCGCGCGGCGGCAAAGGGCTCATCCTGCGCGCCAGCGGCGCGGCCACCATCGCCGGGCCCGACATCACGCGCGAAGGCCCCACGGCCACGGTCGAAGAGTTGCTGTCGCTTTCTGCCGACGCCGTGGCGGCGTCGGCCTACATCGGCGGGCCGAACGAGCACGAGACGCTGCGGCACCTGGCCGCCGTCGCCACCGAATGCCGCCGCTGGCAAGTGCCGCTGGTGGGCGTGATCGGCGTGGGCAAGGAAGTCAAGGAGAAGACGCAGGACCCGCGCTTCATCGCCCTGGGCGCCCGCGTGGCGGCCGAGCACGGGGCCGACATCGTCAAGACCTACTACACGCCCACCGGCTTCGATCAGGTTACGGCCAGTTGCCCGGTGCCGATCGCGATCGCCGGCGGTCCAAAGTGCGAAACCGACCGCGATACGCTGGCGATGATTCGCGGATCGCTGGATAGCGGCGCGGCGGGGATCGTGATGGGGCGCAACATCTGGCAGAGCCCGCGCCCGGTGGCCCTCATTAAGGTGGTGCGCGCCATGATCCACCAGAACCTGGGGCTGGAAGAGGCGGTGGCGCAGTTGGAGGCGGCTTCGGCCTAGAGAATTCCGGCCAGCTTCCAGTAGCCCACGCCCACGGCCAGCGCGGCCAGCACCGCCACACCGTAGACGCTCGCCAGCAGCAACCGCTGTCGCGCCGTGAAGGCTTGCCCTCCGGTAGCGCCTTCTCCCATCGCAATCCAGAAATTCTGGTACGTCGCCCAGAACGGCACCGCCGCCAGCACCAGCGGCGCCATCAGGACCAGCGAAGGGATGCCGGCGGCCAGCGTGACATCGCTGACCGGAAGAAAGAGCACCGGCAAGGCGATGAAGCCGCTGGGGTCCAGGAAACGCAGCAGGTACATGGCCAGCGCCAGCGCCATCACCAGCAGCAACGGGTTGTCAGCGAGGCCGCGCGCGGCGGGGACGGCGTACCCGGCCACCCAATCGGTGACCTTGTATTGCTGAATCACGTTCGCCAGCCCGAAGATGCCGCCCAGGAAGATCAGCAGCGTCCAGGAGACGCCGCCCGCGATGTCCTGGTCGCGAACGATACCGGCGGCCGCAAACACCGGGAGCGCAAACATTCCGGCCAGGAAACTGGGCAGGTGATGCCATTGGTCGGTCGCCCAGAAAACGATGGACGCGGCCACCACCACGGCGGTAATCCACTCCGCGCGCTGGACGGGACCAAGCTCCTTGAGTTTGCCGCGTATGAAGTCCCGCGATGCCGCCAGCGGCGTCTGGGGCCGCAGGGCCAGCAGATTCCCGGCGATGATCAACGCGCACAGCAGCAGCGTGGGCGGCCCGATGACCCCGGCATACGCCAGCCAACTTAGCGGCAGATCCCGCGAGCGGAACACCGATTCGACAACCGGGCCGAACAGCGATCCATACAACAGCCCACATCCCGGCACTACAGCCATTTCGACCGTGGTGAGCACAATCAGCGCCGTCCCGCGGCTGCGCGGCTCCAGGTTCAAGGCCTGAGTGAGCGCCCAGGCGATGGGCAGCATGATCGCGGTGCGCACGGTCATCGAAGGGATGCCCAGCGCCAGCGCGGCCCCGATGAAGAAAAACGCGGAGAGGATTCCGGGGTAGGTGGCCGGAAACAGCGACAGGACGTAAAACGAGATCCGCTGCGCCAGTCCGGTGCGCTGCATGGCGAAGCCGTAGAACAGCACCACCAGCAAGATCCAGAACCCCGGCGAAGAGAAGCCGCTCAGGGCCAGGGCCGGCGCGACGCCCACCGCCACCAGCAGTCCCATCATCAGCACGGTGGACACTGCGTTGTTGAAGACTTGAAACAACCACAGGCCGGCCGTGAAGACAGTCACCGCCAGCACCGTCTGCGCGCTCCGCGACAGTCCCGCGGGCGCCGGCATCAGAGCGACGGCTCCGGCCAGCGCCGCCAGCGCCAACAGTATCAGCAACTTGGATCTCGTCATGGTGATGGCCGCCGCCGGAGCGCCGTTGCAGGCGCGTTATGGCCGCAAGAAGCTGCAAGTATACACCAGCCGGTTTGCGCCCGACGCCACCGCCCGGCATAATCGATTCGCAATCGTACCCGAATCTGTGTATGCTGGAACACGCGGTATGCTGTGGGCGGCGCGCACGTTTCCGAAAGATCCGCGCCGCGGCGAATGGGGTGATCGGCCGCTCGGAGAAGCGGTGACCCGATATGGCGGATGGAAAGCATGAGACCGTTGCTTTCGGCGTCGAAGAGTCCTCCCATCGCTACCGGCTGACGGCGGCGCGGTACGTCTCGATGGCGGAGTTCCTCCGGCGGGAGCTGGAAGCTCGAACATCTCAAACCCACAGCGGCAGCGAGACGCAGGCGCGCGGCGCGCGGCTCCGGCTTCTGGATGTCGGCTGCGACCAGGGCCGCCTGATTCTCTTCTTCCCGCCCGCCGGCGTGGATTTCTTCGGAATCGATGTTAGCCGGTCACGGATGGAAACGGCGCGGCAAAGGGGCTACGCCGCGCTGGTGCGGCAGGATCTCAACGATAGTCTACCGTTTCGCTCCGGCGCCTTCGACATCGTGGTTTGCAGCCACGTGCTGGAGCATTTCCCAGACCCGGCCGCGATGGTCGCCGAGGTGGAACGAGTGCTGGCACCGGGCGGCTTCCTGGTCGTCGGCGTGCCCATCACGATGTGGTTCACACGGTTGTTGCGAAAGCACCTGGTTCCGCTGTTCAATTCGCGAAAACGCGCGGACATCCTGGCGTCGCAGCACGGCCACAGCACGTTCTTCACGATTCCGTCGCTCCGGCGGCTGCTCGTCAACTTCGCGATTCAGGATATCCGCGGCTTCCGGTTCTTTTCCTCGCGGCACCTGCCCCTGGAAAACTGGCGCTGGTTTTACAGGCTGAACACGGCATGGGGAAGGCTCTTCCCGCGCCTGACCTCGGAGGTCAACGTGATCGCGCGAAAGGCGCCCGCCGGGCAGCCTATTTAATGAACCCGCGTTCCCGGTAGTACTTCAGCGCACCAGGATGCAAGGGAATCACCTTGCTCACGGCCACGGTCTCGGGATCGTAATACCAGGGCTCGATCTGCACCTGGAACAACTGGCGCTGCTCGTCGAGCGCCTTGGCGACGGCGTAAGCGAACTCGTCGGGCGCTTCATCGCGCACGTAGATGAGATGGTTGGGCCGCATCACGGTGGGAATGGGCCGGTCGACGCCGCGAAACAGGGCCAGCGGCACCGTGGCGCGTTCGTAACCGGGCACCGCCGCCAGCTTGGCGATGAGCGGTTCCTCGAAATCCAGGAACACGAGGTCGTTCAACTGGCTGGCTTCGTACCAGGAACGTTGCTCCGGGGTGTTGGCGAGCAGGCCGGTGCCGATGAAGACGTCGGCGGCGGCGCGCTTCTCGCGCGTCACCATGCCGGGCCCGGTTCCCACCTGCGGCACGATGCCGCCGCCCCTGGCTTTCAGGTCGTCGATCTTGATGCCGTAGTATTCGTGAATGATGTTGTTGCCACCCGCGATCCAGGTCGGCTCCTTGCGGTCCTTGACCTGCCGGAGGTTGGTGATCCCCGATTTCTTGCTGGCCGCCGCCAGCATGTATGTCGTCGTACGGATGACGGCGATGACGCGGTAGTTGCGCCGCGGCTTCTTGTCGGCGGCGTAGGGGCCGGTGCCGTTCCAGGCGTCGATCAGATTGGTTTCGCTGGTGGCGCTGATATCCGGCACGGCGTCGGGAGGCGGTTCGATCAGGCCGGCATTGGTGAACTCCGCACCCGGCGGCATCACAGGCTTGGTCTTGTCGCCCATCTGCCGGGGCCCGTAGGTCGACCAGCACACCCAGCAGACGGTGGTGTCGTAGCCGTAGTGCCGCAGCGCATCCGCCGTCACCTTCGCCAGAATGCCCCACGGACACGCTTTGCAGGCGCCGGCGAACACCGGCTTTTTGGCCGCGATGGTGTCCGACACGACGGGTCCCGCCGCCATGCCGTCTCTCTGCCCCCACCCCGGAGTCAACGTCAACGCCGTCAAGAAGACGGCCAGCAACACAAATCCGCAAGATATCGTCCGCATGCGCTCCCTCCCGGCGGGATTCTATCACGGAATCCGGCCATCTCACTCGCTCGAGCGCAGAAATTGCGGCCGGGTCTGGTTGACGATCCTGGATGGCGCTGGCTACAGTGGACAAAATGGCCTGGATATCGCGTGCCATGTTCGGGATCGTAGCCGGCGGGCTGGCAGCCCTGATCGTGTTCGGCAGTCCCGTCTGGCGCATGCCGCCGCGCGCGTTGCCTCCAACCGGCGAGGCCGCGCTTCCGCCTCCGGCGCCGCCGCGGATTCCCGAACGCCATCCCATCCGGCGCGGAGACACGCTGGAGGATCTGTTGCAGCGGGCCGGTCTGGAAGCGCCGCTCAGAATGGACATGATCGCCGCCGTGCGGACCGCTTTCGACGTCCGGAAGTTCCGCGCCGGGGCGAACGTGGTGCTCACGCGCTCGGATGCCGGCAGCGTGGAAGGCCTCGAGTACCAGATCGACCCCGACCGGAACCTTCAGGTGGAGCGCGCGGGCGAGACGTTCCAAGCCGCCATCGTTGAGGTTCCGGGGACGATTCGCGCGACGCCGGTATGCGGAACGCTCCACGGGTCCTTGTTCGAGAGCATCGAGCGGGCGGGCGAGCGCCCCGAGTTGACGCTGCGCATCGCCGACATCTTCGGATGGCAGTTGGACTTCTACACCGATCCGCGCGAGGGCGATCAGTTCTGCGTCGTGGTCGAAAAGAAGGAGTACGCCAACGGGCAGCCCGCGACCTACCAGCGGATCCTGGCCGCCACCTACACGAATGCCGGCACGCTTTACGACGCGTACCTGTTCGCCGGAGAGGACGGCGCGCCGTCGTACTATTCCCGCGACGGCCGGTCGCTGCGCTCGGCCTTTCTGCGCTCGCCGATGAAATTCGAAGCAAGAGTCAGCTCCCACTTCTCCCGCGCGCGCCGCCACCCGGTGCTTAAGATCGTCCGGCCTCACCTGGGGACCGACTACGCCGCGCCGGCGGGTACGCCCGTGCAGGCCATTGGCGCCGGAACGGTCATCTTCGCCGCACGCTCCGGGGATTCCGGGAACATGGTCACGCTGCGGCACACCAACGGTTACGAGACGCAGTACCTGCACCTCTCCCGCATCCTGGTGCGAAGCGGCCAACGGGTAGAGCAGGGCCAGCAGATCGGCCTGGTGGGCGCGACCGGCCTGGCCACGGGGCCACACCTGGACTTCCGCATCCGCCGCAACGGCGGCTATGTGAATTTTGAACGCCTGCGGTTGCCGCCCGCCGCCAGCCTGACGGCGCAGCAAATGCCCGCGTTCCGCACCGAATGCGACCGGCTCCAGGCTCTGATCGAGACGGCCCCCCGCGACACCATGCTGGCCGAAGCCGCCGGGGCCGCCAGCGGCGGGACTGAAGAGCGGGGCGGACAGTAGACACGTTCCTCCGGACAGCGGCCGCGCGGCAGGGTGCGCACCCGCCGGCTCAGTCGATCGCCGCCAGCACGTCGGCCGAGAACTTTTCGATCCGGAAACCTCTTCCGGAATCGAAGCCGCGCCGCACGATCACCGTCTTGTGCGACGGAACGATCATCGCCCACTGGCCCTGCCCGCCGCTCGGCGAGTAGGCGTCCGCGGCCAGCCCGTCGATGCCGCCGTAGATCCAGAACTGCGCGCCGTAGCGCGCGCCGTCGGCCGGCTGCACCGGGCCCGGCGTCGAAACGAACCTGGCCCATCCTTCCGGCAGCACCCGCTCGCCGTTCCACACCCCATCGTTCAGGTAGAGCAGCCCAAAGCGGGCGAAATCGCGCGCGGAAGAGTAGGTTTGGCCGGACATCAGGAAGTCGCCGTTCCAGTCGCTGGCGGGCGTGGTGCGCGTCATGCCGATCTTCCAGAAGAACTGCTGGAAGGGCATGGCCCAGAAGGTCTGGTCGTTTTTCACGGCTTCGCGGACGGCCCGCATCAGCAGCATGGTGTCGGGCGGATTGTAGAGGAAACGAGTGCCCGGCACGGTGTCGAGCATGTTGGTCACCGCGCGGTCCTCGACCGTGGCCCCGCCGGCGTAGATGTCAGATTGCGGGCTGCCGCCGCCTTCCCCGTACAGGCCGCTCGACATGTGAAGCAGGTGGCGCACGGTGATGGCGCCGCGCGGATCGCCGGGCTTGCGCCACTCCTCCAGGGCGGGTGCACGGTCCAGGTCGAGGCCGTACCTCCACTTCGCGATGCCCACCAACGACGAGGCGAAGCTTTTGGCCGCCGAATGCGTCTGCGCCGCCTGGTGCATGTCGAAGCCCATGGCGTAGCGCTCGGCGACGATCTTGCCGTCTTTGACGACGAGGATGCCCCAGGTGCGCCCGCCGTAGGTATTTCCGTCGAAGCCCGCCTCGACCACCGCGTCGAGCGCCTTCTGCTTCGCCTCCGGCAGCCGGCCGAGCGCGTTCCGGTCGCCCATGGGCCAGTCCTTCGCATCGAAGTTGGGCCGCACCACGCCGGCGGCCACCTGGGGAACGTGCCGCAGCGCCTCTTCGGTCGCGCCGATTGGCAACTGGACGCAGCCCAGCACGGGACGCCACGCCACGATGCGCGGCGGCATCAGGTCGGAGTACTTGATCGAGACGATCTTGCGGCTGCGGTCGACGTCGGTCTTCATGGACTCGGTGCCGCCGAGCCCGCCGTTGTCGGCGTTGATCTGCTCGATGGTCCGCCCGCCGTCCCACAGGCCGCTGCACAGCGCCACCGCGCGCGTGGCCGCCTGGGATGCCGCCAGCCGGCGCGGAGTAGGAGTGCCGCCCGGAGCGAAGGTGGCCGGACCGGCGGCCGGGGCTGCGGCGCGCGGTTGTCCCTGTTGGGCGTGGGCGACGGCGCCGGCACACAGCGCGATCGCGAGACAAATCAAGGATGCTTGTGAGGTTCTGTCCATGGGCGTATCCAGGTCCGCTTCAGAACGTCGCACAGACGCGGCGTCCGGCGCAATCCCACCGCCCCGCCGCCTCACCGTGTGGGCGGGAACGATGAGAGATACTCGCCCAGTTGGTCGCGTACGCGCCGGAACGCGGCCAGCCTCTCGGCTTCCCCGCCCTGCGCCGCCGCGGGATCCTCGAAACTCCGGTGCAACCGCACGGTTCCGGCGGGAAACACCGGGCAGACTTCGTTTGCGTGATCGCACACCGTAAGCACGTAGTCGAAGCGCTCCCCGGCGAACTCATCGACGTGTTTCGAGCGGTGCCCGCCGATGTCGATGCCGATCTCCCGCATCGCGGCAATGGCTTCAGGGCGAACCACGGTTGGCTGTGTGCCCGCCGAGTGCACCTCGAAGCGTTCACCGGCCAGATGCCGCAGCAGGCCTTCGGCCATCTGGCTCCGCGCCGAATTACCCGTGCACAGGATCAACACTCGCTGCATCGGTCCCCTCCTCACTCTTCCACCGCCAGCGCCGCTGGAACCAGAGCGCCACATTCACCAGGCCGATCAGCACCGGCACCTCGACCAACGGTCCGATCACCGCGGCGAACGCCGCGCCCGACCCGATCCCGAACACCGCCACCGCCACGGCGATGGCCAGCTCGAAGTTGTTGCTCGCGGCGGTGAACGCCAGCGTCGTTGTCTTCGAGTAGTCCGCGCCGAGTTTGTGTCCCATCCAGAACGAGACCAGAAACATCACGACGAAGTAGATGAGCAGCGGCACGGCGATGCGCAGCACGTCTAGCGGCAGCCGGACAATGTACTCGCCCTTGAGCGAGAACATGACGACGATCGTGAACAGCAGCGCGATGAGCGTAAGCGGGCTGATACGCGGGATAAAGCGCTTCTCGTACCATTCACGGCCGCGAAGCCGCAGCAGGCCGAACCGTGTGGCGATGCCGGCCAGGAACGGGATGCCCAGGTAGATGAACACGCTGCGCGCGATCTCCGCCACGGAAACGTCCACCACCATCCCCTTCAACCCGAACCACGCCGGAAGCACGGTCACGAACACCCAGGCGTACACCGAGTAGAGCAGCACCTGAAAGACGGAGTTCAACGCCACCAGCCCCGCCGCGTACTCGGTATTCCCCTTGGCCAGTTCGTTCCACACGATCACCATCGCGATGCAGCGCGCCAGGCCGATCATGATGAGACCGGCCATATACTCCGGATACCCGCGCAGAAATACAATCGCGAGCGCGAACATGAGCGCCGGCCCGATGAACCAGTTCTGCACCAGAGACAACGCCAAGACCTTCCGGTTGCGGAAGACCGCGCCCATTTCTTCGTACCGGACCTTGGCGAGCGGCGGATACATCATCAGGATGAGCCCCACGGCGATGGGGATCGACGTCGTGCCCACCTGAAAATCCGTGATCACTCGCAGCAGGCCCGGAAACGCATAGCCACCGGCGACCCCGGCGGCCATCGCCGCGAAGATCCACAGCGTGAGGTACCTGTCCAAAAAAGATAGCTTCCGGCCAACGTGGTCCATTTGTCCGTGCTCCTACACCGGCTTGTTCGCGCGCACAAAGGCGCTCATGAACTTCCCATCCACCAGCGGGCCGATCGCCGCCAGGTCGATGCCCTTGTCGGTCAGGAAAGAGAGAGCGTCTTCAGTACGGTAGACCCGCGTCGGCTCGACGCCGATGTTCACAAACCCCGCGGCGGCGAGCTTTCCGCGGTATTCCTCCTCGTCTAGCGCGCCGGCCACGCAGCCCACCCACAACAGCACGTTTTTTCGGATCTCCTCGGGGATCTCCCCGCGCGTGACGACGTCGGAGACCGCGAAACGCCCACCGGGGCGCAATACTCGGAACGCCTCGCGCAGCACCCGGTCCTTGTCGGCGGAGAGATTGATCACGCAATTCGAGATGATGACGTCCACCGAATCATCGGGCAGCGGGATGTTCTCGATCTCACCTTTCAAGAACTCGACGTTCGCGACGCCGGCCTTTCGTTGATTGTCGCGCGCCAGGGCGAGCATCTCGTCGGTCATGTCCAGGCCATACGCCTTGCCGCCGGGGGCCACCCTCTTGGCCGAGAGCAACACGTCGATGCCGCCACCGCTTCCCAGATCCAG
>CAZVIK010000014.1:22773-34594 GCA_964627045.1 uncultured Solibacteraceae bacterium
GCTTGGCCTAAATCAGCGTCGTGCCGCCGCCGGCCATCGGGTCCAGCACCACCTCCCCCGGCTTTAACTCCGCCAGAGCCGTGGGGTTGCCGCAGCCCAGCGAGGCCAGCACCGCGGCTTCCGGCAACTCGTCCTTCTGAAGCTGATCGTAAAGATTCGATGTGATCGGATCGCCGTCCGAACAGCATGACGACGGACTGCTGCCGCAGCACGCGCTTGCCTGGCCCGAGACCACGCGCAGGGCCGCTTGTCCGTACTTCTCCTTCACGACTTCTCTAACATTGCTCACGACGATAGCCTCCTATCTGCAGCAGACGACCTTTTCCGGCGCGACGGCCTTGTTACGCGTGCAGCACTCGGCGAACAAAAAGCCCAGGAGTTCCTGGAGCGCCTCGGCGTTCGCCGTGTAGCGCAAGAACGTCCCTTCCCTCCGGACCCGCACCACGTCCTCGTTTTTGAGCTTCTCCAGATGATGCGACAACGTGCTCGCCGCCACATCGAGTTCGGCACCGATCTCACCAGCGACCAATCCGTCCGGATGGGCCGAGAGCAGCAGCCGCACGATCCGCAGCCTCGGCTCGCTCCCCATCGCCGCCAGCATGTCCGCGTACTGGACCATCTTTTCAGGCTTGATTCTTTCCGCCATGGCCGGGGCCTCCTGCCGCCTCCATATTTCCATGCTTATAGAAATATCGTATAAAGTCAAGCGCCAAAACCGGGTTCGCTGTGCCTTTTTACGGAAACGGGAAGACCTGCGGCGCAAATTACCGTGACGCCGTACGCCAGACCGGCCGGCAACGCGAGGTGGTTCGCTGGGAAAGTACGGGAGGGAAATGGCGGGGACGACGGGGCTCGAACCCGCGACCTCCGACGTGACAGGCCGGCGTTCTAACCAACTGAACTACGTCCCCGCGTTCACGTGCGGTTTCCAGACCATGGTAGCATGGCGGACCCGTTTCTGTCGCGCCGCAGGCGGTGTTGGCGCCGCGAAAAGAAAACCGCACCGGTAGGTGGAAGGCCGTGTGCTTCTACCTGCCGGTGCGGTCCGCCCTCAAAGGGCTGGGATCCGGCGTCGGTGCATCTGGAAACGAATTTGCCCGCTTGGCAGTTCCATTCCCGGTGAGGCCCGCGTCAATCTCTCCTACACCGTGATGGCCAGATCACGACCGAAACCCGAGGTCCCTGGTGAGAATCGCTGCGAATCCGTATGAAGCCAAAAAAAGTCCCTCTGTTGCAACCGTAAGGTCGATGGCTGAGTGGAGCACATCCAAAACATCGTCTCCCGCGAGCACGCCGTTCTGTGAGACCGCTCATCCACTCCCCGCCAGTTGCAGCAGAGGGCAGGTTTAAAGAACTACTCCATCAATTCGTTTTTGATTGTAGCAAGTGCCGGACCAGTCTGCGCACCACGGTCCGCGTTGAAAATAAAAGGGCATTCGGAAGCCGCCCTGGCCAGGCCGGGGACCTGCGGCACGCCCGGTGTGTCGCTGTGACACAATCGAGGCTCATGGGGTTCGTGCGCTTCCTTCTGGGTGCCGTGCTGGCCGCCGCTACGGCGGACCCGCCCGCTTTCGCACAGACCGAGGAACCCGCCTTCCGGGTTTACACGGATCACCCGCGCCTGTTCTTGCAGACTCGCCGCCTGCGGCTCCTGGAAAGAGAGAAGGAGCGGCAGTCGATCCGCTGGCGCGAGTTCCAGGCTCTAATGGCGGGGAAGGCCGCCCCGAGCGAGCCGGGCTTCGCCGCCGCGTTATACGCGCGCGTCTCCGGCGAACCGGCTTCCTGCCGGGAGGCGGTCCGGTGGGCGCTCACTCCGGGCGCGGACCTGCGTCAGACGGCGCTGGTGTTCGACTGGTGCCAGCCGGAGCTTTCCGGCGAGGAATCCGAGCGCCTGGCCACCGCGCTGGAACGCGGGATTGCGAATTCGCGACGCCAGCCCGGCGTCGCCGCCGTGCGGGACCGTACACTCGCCGCCATCGCGCTCGCCGGCCACCGGCCCGATGCGCCAGAGCGGGAATTGCGCTCCATCGTGCAGGACTGGTGGGGCGGCGAGATCGTCCCGGCGCTCGAGGCGCGCGGCGATCCCATTGCTCCCGGCGACATTCCGGCGCTGATGGAGATCCTGCACGCGGTCAAAGACAACCTTGACACCGATCTGCGCGACCCGGTCCGGCCCTGGTTTCACGACTTGCCCACCGCGCGACTGTTCGGCTATCTCCCCGCTCCGGTACGGACGGCGGAGAACGACTTCTACATTCCCGTGGAGGACGACGACGCCGAGCCCGACCTGCGGGGTGCGGCGCTGGCGCGCGCGGCGGACTTGGCGCTGGTGGCCTTCGACGCCAACACCCAGCCGGCAGGCTTCCTGCAAGGTTGGCTGATGCGCGACACGCTGTTGATGCGCGGCGCGCTCGGCGCGCCCTACGAGTTTCTGTGGGCGAATCCCTACCAGCCGGGCCTCAGCTTCCATCACGCCCCGCCCTTCTATCAGGACACGCGCCTGGGCCGGCTCTACGTCCGGTCCACCTGGGACGACGGCGCGACTTGGCTCGAAGTCCGTGACGGCAAGTTCCGGCAATCGGCCGGCGGCCGGCCGCGCGAGGCCGCCGCGCCGCATCGGGAAACGCTGGTCCGGATCGGCGGCGTGGGGTTGTACTCCCTATCCGGCGCGGCCACCGTGCGCGCACCGGGCGCGGAGTTGTCTCAAGTGTTCCTCATCGGCCTGCGCCCCGGGGCGGTGTACGAAATCCGCCTCGGCAGCGGCAAGCCGTCCACGCATACGGCCGACGCCGGGGGCGTGATCGGGTTCGCGCTTGACGAGAGGGACGACGTCCAGATCCGCGTTCGCGAGTGGAATCAGTAATACCAGTCGCGCACGCGAACGTCGATGCCGCTGCCTTCCAGCAACCTCACCAGCGCGGGAACGTCGGAACCCTTGAAGTGGTACGGGTAAAGAATGCGCGGCATGAAGGAACGCGCGGCTTTGGCGGCTTCTTCGGGCGTCATCGTGTAGGGCTGGTTCATGGGGAGGAACGCGACGGTGATGTCCTTCAACGCCGCCATCTCCGGAATGGCCTGGGTGTCGCCCGCGATGTAGCAACGCTGCCCGGCGAACGTGATCACGTACCCGTTGCCGTCACCCTTAGGATGAAACGCTTGCCCGGGACCGGGCAGATTGTAGGCGGGCACCGCTTCGACACCGGTCGGCCCCACCTGCCGGGAGTCGCCGTTTTTCATGACGGTCAGTCCTGGAACCGACTTCGCCGCGGCCTCCGGGCCGAGGATGACGGTATCCGGCTTCCGCCGCTTGGCGATGGCAGCGGCGTCCAGGTGATCGCCGTGCGTATGGGTGATGAGGATCAGGTCAGGTTGCGGGAGCCCGTCGTAACGGTTCGCTCCGACCGGATCGACGTCGATGACCTGCCCGGCGCTGTCGATCACGAAGCTGGCGTGATTGATGACGATGAGGCGCACCGGGCCGGCACTGGTCATGCCCTCGTCGATGGGCCGCGCCACCTGTGCGAAGGCGCCGGCGGCCAGCAGAAACACGAGAAGGTATCTCACGAAGCGCTCCTATTGCTTGTTGATAAGGCTGGCGACGTAACCGGCGCCGAATCCGTTGTCGATGTTGACCACCGTAACGTTGCTGGCGCAACTGTTCAGCATGGCCAACAACGCGGCCAGGCCGTGAAAGCTGGCTCCGTAGCCGATGCTGGTGGGCACGGCGATCACCGGGCAGCTAACCAGCCCGCCCACGGCGCTCGGCAGAGCACCCTCCATTCCCGCCGCCACCACGACCACCCGGGCTTGCACCAGGCGTTCGCGCGCGCTCATCAGGCGGTGGATCCCGGCCACACCGACGTCATGAATGGCGTCCACTTCGTTGCCCATGACTTCGGCGGTGATGCGCGCCTCTTCCGCCACGGGAATATCGCTGGTTCCCGCGCACACCACGGCGATCTTGCCCTTGCCGCGAATCGTGCGATCGCCCCAGACGCGGATGGCGCGGCTGAGCGGGAAGTACTCCGCTTTTCGGATCTTGCGCTTCACCAGCGCGGCGGTCTTGGGGTCGGCACGCGTGATGAGCACGTTTTTGGCGCCTTCCAGAAGGTGCGACGCGATGGCCACAACCTGCTGCGGCGTCTTGCCCTGCGCGAAGATCACCTCGGGCATTCCGTGGCGCAACGCGCGGTGATGGTCCACCTTGGCGAATCCGATGTCTTCAAACGGCAGGTGGCGCAGGCGCTCCATGGCCGAATCCACGCCCAGTTTCCCGGCGCGCACTTGCTCCAACAGTTGACGTGCTTGATCGGGGGTCATGATCTAGTTCGAGGATATCAGAAGCTGATTAGGGCCCCCGGTTGAAGCCCGTACTTCCGCGCCATGCCGCCGGCCAGTTCCAGGACATATTGCGCGTCATGGTTGCCGCCGTAGGTGGGGCAGGTGGACGACTCGCCGGTGCACGGCGGCGTTTCGGCCGAGATCTCCACAATCCGCTTCGAGGAGTCCAGCCAGATGATATCGAGCGGGATGCGGCACTGGAACATCCAGTACGGGTAGCGGCCCGGCGCCGTATGGACAAACAGCATGCCGCGGTCCGGGGCCAGTGATTCGCGGAACATCATGCCGCGCATAAGGTCCTGCGCCCGCGTCAACACAACGGCGCCGATCTCATGCCATCCCGCCAGCCGCACCGGAGTGAGTCCGGGCTCCAGGGTGGGCTTCTTCCCGCAGCCGCCTAGCAGAATCCCGGTCAGAATCGCCACCCGCATTCCCGCTCCTCGCATACTCTCAGCATACGGGATGGCCGCTAGAATGGAAGGAAGCCCGCCCGGGCGCCGCATGGCCAACAGGTTTCTGAAAAAGATCCGCCTCACGCTGGAGATGATCCGCTTCGAGCACTCCATCTTTGCGCTTCCTTTCGCATTGACCGGAGCGCTGCTGGCGATCCGGGAGGACGGTTTCTCCACACGCGGGCTGGCCTGGAAACTGGCGTGGATTCTGGTGGCGATGGTGGCGGCGCGTTCGGCGGCCATGGCCTTCAACCGGCTGCTGGACGCCGGGATTGATGCGCGCAACCCGCGCACGCGGAGCCGCCATTTACCGGCCGGCCTCCTTACGCGCGGCTTCGCCTGGGGCTTCACCGCCGCGGCGTCGCTGGTGTTCCTGCTCGCCGCGCGCGCTCTGAATCCTTTGTGTTTCCGGCTGGCGCCGCTGGCCTTGGCCGTGGTCTTCTTCTACTCGTTCACCAAACGGTTCACCACGTTTTCGCACCTGGTGTTGGGATTCTCGCTAGGTATCGCGCCGGCCGCCGCATGGATCGCCATCCGCGGCTCGCTCGACCCGCGCATTCTTTGGCTCACCCTAGCGGTGACGCTCTGGACCGCCGGTTTCGACATCATCTACGCCTGCCCGGACTACGAATTTGACACCACCGAGGGCCTGTTCAGTCTGCCGCGGAAGTTCGGCATCGCGGGCGCGCTGTGGATTTCGCGCGCCTTCCACCTCGGCATGGTGCTCTCGCTGGCGGTGCTGTTGCACGCGTTCCGCCTCGGCCCGCTGGGCGTCGCCGGAGTGGCGTTGGTCGCCGCGCTCCTGATTTACGAACAGAGCCTGGTGAAGCCGCACGATTTGTCGCGCGTAAACGCGGCGTTTTTTGCACTGAACGGTTACGTCAGCGTGCTATTCTTCTTGTTCTGGGCCGCTGATATTCTCTTCCTTCGTTCCGGAACCTAAAGATGCAGGCGACTTTCGAGGACACGCGTCTGGAAGCCCTCCGCGCCAAAGTGGAGGCCGGCGAGCGCCTGTCGTTCGATGACGGCCTGCGGCTCTTTGAGACTCCCGACCTGCTGGCCGTCGGATACATGGCGAATCTGGTCCGCGAGCGGCGGCACGGGAACGTCACCTACTTCAACGTCAACCGCCACATCAACCCCACCGACGTGTGCGTCGCCAGTTGCCGCCTGTGCGCCTATGGAAAGAAGGTCAAAGACCCCCGCGCCTACACCATGACGCACGAGCAGGCCTGGGCCACCGCCGCCAGCGGCTGGTCGGAGGCCGTGACGGAATTCCACGTCGTCGGCGGCTTGCACCCAACGCTCACGCTCGACTGGTATTGCGAGCTGTTTCGCGGCCTGAAACAGCGCTTCCCGAAGGTCCACCTGAAGGCGCTGACCATGGTGGAGGTGGGTTACCTCGCCAAACGCAGCGGCCTCACCACGCGCGAGGTCTTGCAGCGCATCAAAGAAGCAGGCGTCGATTCGCTGCCCGGCGGGGGAGCGGAGATCTTCGCCGAACGCGTGCGCCGCGTCATCTGCGATCACAAGATCGACGGCGGCGACTGGCTGCGCATCGCGCGCGAGGCCCATCAACTCGGGCTGCCCTCCAATTGCACCATGCTATACGGGCACGTCGAAAACGACGAGGACCGGGTGGACCACCTCCTGAAGCTGCGCGAGCTTCAGGACGAAACCGGCGGCTTCCAGGCCTTCATCCCGCTGGCGTTTCACCCCGAGAACACCGCGCTGGCCCACATTCCTCCCGCAACCGGTTTCACCGACCTGAAGAACATCGCGGTGGCGCGCCTGCTGCTGGACAACATTCCGCACATCAAGGCCTATTGGGTGATGCTGACGCCGCGCCTCGCGCAGGTGGCGCAGCGCTTCGGCGCCGACGACATGGACGGAACGCTCGCCGACGAGAAGATTTACCACGACGCGGGCGCCACCACCAGCCGGTCGCTCACACGCGCCGATCTGCTGAGGCTGATTCGCGAGGCCGGCCGCGAGCCGGTCGAACGCGACACCCTGTATCGCCCCGTCACGCGCACCGGCGGCGCACTCTCCGTGCTGGCATAGCCGCGCGCCGCGGATCGCATCGCTGGACCCACCGGTCCCCGCGTTGCAGTACCCTACCATCAGACAGGACAAGAGAATCATGACGCCACTCGAAGAAATCGCCCACAAAAGAAAGCTGGCGCACACGCGGCTGAATCGCCTGAAATCGAAGGTCTACGGCGCATTTCTGGAGATGGAAAAGGCGGCATATGCCGATGGCGCGCTCACCAGGAAGCAAAAGGAACTGATTGCCACCGGCATCTCCGTCGTGACCGATTGCGAGTCGTGCATGCAGTGGCACATCGAGCAGGCCGCGGCGGCGGGCGCGACGCTCGACGAAGTCCTGGAGGCCGTCGAAGTCGCCATCGAGATGGGCGGCGGCCGCGCCACCGTGCCCGCGCGCTTCGCGCTCGACGTGATGGCGGACGTCTTCCCCGAATTCGCCGCCAGGACCAAATAGGAGCCGTCAGCCGGCCTCGACCGGCCGCTCCCGCTTGCCCGCCCCGAAGAACACGCCGCCCCAGAGTTCCAAGTTCACCAGGCGCCACAACCGGTCGGTGGCGTCCTCGCGGCCCGCGCGGTGGCGTTCGATCAGTCCGGCGATCTCCTTCTGATCGAGATAGGCGCCCACGAACGCATCCCGCGCCAGCAGGCTGCCCCACAGCGGATCGCTCGCCGCCTCGCCAAACCACGTGCGCACAGGCGTAGGGAAGCCCATCTTGGTGCGGTAGATGATGCCGTGCGGCAGCAGGTCCGCCGCCGCGCGCTTAAGCACGTGCTTCTGGTCCACTCCGCGGATTTTCATGCGGTCCGGCAGCGACATGGCCAGCGCCAGGAACCGGTGGTCGAGGAACGGTACCCGGCTCTCGATGGAGGTGGCCATGCTCATCCGGTCCTGCTTCATGAGCAACTCCAGGAGATAGGTCTTCTGGTCGGCATAGAGCATGCGCGACAGCGCGGGAGCCTGGGGACGGCGATTCCAGTAGCCGAGGTAACTCGCATAGGCGCGGTCCGGTGCGGCGGCCAGCAGCCGGGACTGTTCCTGGCGTCCGAACGCCCCGTAGAAGTTGTCGAGGAACAGCGACTCCACGCCGCCGTCGCGGCCCAGGAACGTGTGTCCCAGTTTCCGGCGCAGCGAGGCGTTTAACAGCGAAGTGCCTTCGATCCAACGGCGCACGCCGCCGCGCCACGCGGCCGGCAGCGCTCCGTACACGCGGTTGGCGCGCAGGTTCCACAGCGTCCAGCGGTAGCGATCGTAGCCCGCGAACAACTCGTCGCCGCCTTCGCCGGTGAGGACTACCTTCACGTGCTCGGCCGCCAGTTTCGAGACAAAATAGAGCGAAACGCTGGAGGGCCAGGTGATCGGCTCGTCTTCATGCCAGATGAGGCGCGGCAGGGCCTCGAAGAAGGCGTCGCGCGTGAGGACGACCTCGCGGTGCTCGGTACCCAGCGCGCGGGCCACTTCGGCGGCGTAGCTTAGCTCGCTGTAGTGCGCCTCCGGGTAACCCACACTGAAAGTCTTCACGGGTCCGGGCACCATGCGGCAAACCAGCGCCGTGATCGCGCTGGAATCCAGGCCCCCGCTCAGGAATGTGCCGAGCGGAACGTCGGACATCAGGCGCAGCCGCACGGTCTCTTCCAGCCCGCGGCGGACGTCGGCGACATACTCCTCGTCGCTGCGGTCGGCGTCCGGTTGCGGGCACGGCACGTCCCAATAGCACCGGGGCGCCGTGAGCGCGAGCCCGTCATCCTGGACGGTGAGCGTAAGGTAGTGCCCCGGCATCATCTGCCGTATGCCGCGAAACATGGTTCGCTCTTCGCTAACGTAGCCGAAGCACAGATACTCCGGCAGCACGTCCGGCTCCGGCTCCGCCGCGATCCGCGGGTGTTCGAGCAGCGCCTTGATTTCCGAGGCGAACGCAAACAGGCGGCCGTCCCAGTGGTAATAGAAAGGCTTGATGCCCAACCGGTCGCGCGCGGCGAACAGCGTGCGGCGCCGCGCATCCCAGATGACGAACGAGAACATGCCGCGGAACCGTTCGAGCATCGCCGGGCCGAATTCCTCGTAGGCGTGCAGCAGGGCCTCGGTGTCGGATCGCGTGGCGAAGCGATGTCCGGCGCGCTCTAGTTCCGGCCGGACCTCGGCATGGTTGAAGACCTCGCCGTTGTACGCGATCCAGACGCTGCCGTCTTCGTTCGACATCGGCTGGTGGCCGCCGGCCACGTCCACGATGCTGAGGCGGCGGTGCCCCAGGTGTGCGCCTGCCGGGTCGATGTAGAATCCCGAATCGTCGGGCCCGCGGTGCCGGATGATGCTGGTCATCCGATCCAGGATGCCGCGAGATTCCGGCCCGGTCCCCTGGGTGACGAAACCGGCGATGCCGCACATAGTCTCCAGTGTAGCGGCCGGGACGATAATAATACAGATGATGGCGTTTCTGATTTCCGCGGCGCTGCTGGCCTGGGTGCTGGCGGGCTGGCCGCTCTGGATCGCGTGGCGCGCGCGCCGCCGTCCGCGGCCCTTCAGCCGGCGCGGCCCAGCGCTACGCGTCTCGGTGCTCATCGCCGTGCGCAACGGCGGGGCCTACCTGCGGCGGAAGCTGGAAAGCGTGCTGGCGCTGGACTATCCGCGCGAGATGCTGGAGATCCTTGTCGCCAGCGACGGCTCCACCGACCAGACCGAGGCCATCGCCCGCGAGTTCGCGCCGCACGGCGTACGGTTGCTGCCGTTGCCGTTCGGCGGCAAGCCCGCCGCGCTGAACGCCGCCATCGAAGCCGCCACGAGCGAGATCCTCTTCATCACCGACGTCCGCCAGCCGCTGGAACGCGAGAGCCTGCGCCGCCTGGTGGCATGCTTCGCCGATCCGGAAGTCGGCGTCGCGAGCGGAGACCTCATTCTGATGAAAGGCGAGACCGCGGGCGAAGCCGACATCGACGCCTACCGGCGGTTCGAAAGCTGGGTGCGCCTCCAGTTGAGCGCGGTCGATTCGATGTTCGGCGCCACCGGGGCCATCTACGCGATGCGCCGCCGTTTGGCCTGCCGGATGCCCGAGGACGTGCTGCTCGACGACAACTACCTCCCGCTGAACGCGTTCTTCCAGGGATACCGGCTGGTCTTCGTCGCCGATGCCCGCGCCTTTGACTACCCCGCGCCGTTGGAGGCCGAATTCCCCCGCAAGGTGCGCACGCTGGCCGGAGTCTGGCAACTGCTCCGTTACTATCCGCAACTTCTGGGGCCGGGAAACCGGATGTGGCTCGACTATCTGTCTTACAAGTTCGGGCGGCTGCTGTTGCCGTTCCTGCTGATCGCGTTGGCGGTCAGCAGTTTCTTCCTTCCCGAACCGTGGCGCGCGGCGGCGGTGGTAGCGCAGGCGGGCGGCTATCTGCTAGCTCTGGCGGACCCGTTGATCCCGAAAACCTTTCCGCTCAAGCGCCTGAGCAGCCCCGCGCGGACCTTCGTGGTGATGATGGCGGCGACGTTGCTGGCCTTGCAGGTGTGGTTCATCCCCGCGCGGCGTTTGTGGAAAGTGACGCACCTGCCGGTCAACGACCGTCCGAGGGCGTGACCATGTGGCGCGTGTCTCTCCAGTACGCCCGGCGTCTTTCCGCCGTGTGTTGAACCGGATTGGTACACTCATACGGAGGAGGAATCGAGATTGGCCCGCGACGAATTCCTGTTGTTGCTCGACGAGATACTGGAACTGGAGCCCGGCACGTTGAAGGGCCCGGAGACTCTGGCCGACCTTGAAGGCTGGGATTCCCTGGCCATCGTTAGCCTGATGGGACTTGCCAAGTCCCGGCTTGGCAAGACGCTTCCACCCAAAGGCATTGCGGCGTGTTCGAGCGTCAATGATCTGTGTGCGCTGGTAGAAGCTTAGACGAGTGCCTTGGGCGCAGGCCCGGGAGGCTGCGCCGGGATGAAGATGTTCCGGCCTAGAGCGCCGGAGGCGGGACCGCGCCGATGACCGACAATCCCATGAGACTGGCCGGACGTACCGTACTGGTGACGGGTGCGTCTTCCGGCATCGGCCGCGAGACGGCGGTGCTGCTCAGCCGGTTGGAAGCGCGCGTGATTCTGGTCGCCAGGAACGCTGCGCGGCTCGGCGAGACTCTCGCTATGCTGTCCGGATCGGGGCACACGGTGGAGGTCTGCGATCTTTCGGATGCCGACTCCATTCCGGGCGTGGTGAAGCGGATCACCGCCAGTTGCGGCCCATTGCACGGAGTGGTGCACAGCGCCGGGATCTACAGGTTACTCCCCGTGCGAACGGTTACCGCCGCCCAGATCGAAGAGGTGCTGCGAATTAACCTGGTGGCGGCCATCCTGCTGGCGCGCGGGTTGCGGCAGAAGGGATGCCACGCCGAATCCAGCAGTCTCGTGGTCCTGTCGTCGGCGGCCGGCCTGAGGGGAAGTTCCGGCCTGGCCGCTTACTCGGCGAGCAAGGCCGCGTTATTCGGCGCGGTGCGGTCGCTGGCAATGGAACTGGCCCGCGATGGAATCCGGGTCAACGCCGTGGCTCCGGCCGTGGTTGCCACAGAGATGTCGGGCGAACTGGAGAGCCAGACGACCAACACTCTGGGCCAGTTCGAAACGGCGCATCCACTCGGCATCGGGATGCCGCGCGACGTCGCCAACTCGGTCGCATTCTTGCTGTCGGATGCGGCGCGGTGGATTACGGGTGCTACACTGGTGGTCGATGGCGGCTTCACGGCGGGGTAAGTGGAAGCCGTCGTGCCCGATCTAACGGACGACCCTTCGCGATGCAGGCGGCGATTCGAGCTATCGAATACCATCTTCCTTCCGCTGTGCTGGCAACCTCCGATCTGGCGGCGGAGTTCCCCGAATGGTCGGTCGAGAAGATCGACCGGAAGACGGGCATCAGCGAACGCCACATCGCCGCACCGGATGAATGCGCGTCGGACCTTGGGTTCGCCGCGGCCAGGAAGCTTTTCGATTCGGGCGTGGTGTCGCCGGCTGATGTGGA
>CAZVIK010000015.1:0-4707 GCA_964627045.1 uncultured Solibacteraceae bacterium
GCGGCGGATCTCGCAACGTCTCAATCCACCGTTGACCCTGGAACGCAGGCCGCGGGAGACGTTTTTAATCGAGTATTCGCGACACCGGCACACGTAGAGGCCCGATTCCAGGCCCGGTTCGGTGGTCGAACCGTATCTGAGCGCCAGCATATTGGTCCGGCGCAACAAGGAGCGGATCTCGTCGGGCTCCACGCTGGGAAGAACGTGGTCCGGGACCACCATGAGCCAGCGGCCTTTGGTCCCCGAGGAGACCCAGAAGGCGTCGCCGGCGGGGGTGACCCGCCATCCGCGAAGTTCGAAGAAGCGGGCGAGGTTTCGCCCCTTACACCTTGGGTTCGGGTTGCCAGTCATTCGGGTTGCTCCTTCCGGCGTGGGCCGGGTTCCAGGAAGACCGCTTCTGCGCCAGAACGCGGCGGTAGACGGCCAGGTTTTGTTCGACCATGCGAGCGCGCGAAAAACGCGTTTCGGCCGCGGCCCTCGCGTTTTTGGCGAGGTGGGCGGCCAGCGCGTGATCGGTGAGCAGAGTCCGTAGAGCGGCCGCAAGGGCGGGGACGTCGGCCGGCGGGACCAGGAGGCCGGTCTCGGCGTGATCCACTACCTCGCGATTGCCGTCGATGTCTGTGGCGACGATAGGCTTGCCCGCGGCCAGGGCCTCGATGAGGGAGATCGAAAGCCCCTCCCACAGTGAGGGGAGCGCGTAGAGGTCGAAGGCGGCCATCAGCTTGGGGACGTCGCGCCGGAAGCCGAGAAAATGGACGCGCGATTCGATGCCGGACTTCCGGGCTTCTTCGCGCATTTCTTCGAGCAGCGGGCCGTCGCCGACCATGACCAGGCGGGCCGCGGGGACCGCCTCCAGGAGCGAGGGCATGGCACGCAGCAAGTAGATGAAACCCTTCTGCGGCGCGAAGCGGCCGGTGGTGCCGATCACGAGGTCCGCGCCGGTGAAGCCCAGCTCTCGGCGGGTCTCCGGGCGCCCGGCATCGCGGAAGGGCTCGAGGTCAATGCCGTTGTGGACCGTGGCGATGCGGCCGGGGGACGTGACGCCGAGGTCGATGGCCATGCGGCGGTGTTCATCGTTGACCGAAATGATGTAGTCGCCAGCTCGTGCGGCGAGGCGTTCCAAGGCAACGAAGAAGCGGTGCACTGCGGGGCTGAGGACCTTATTGAACGAGAAGCCGTGCGCGTGGTGGATGATGCACGGAACGCGCGCCAGCCAAGCGGCGAGGCGTCCAAGGAATCCGCCTTTGGAGGTGTGCGTGGCCACCAGATCGAAGCGTTCCCGGATGCACAACAGAACCAAATAGAGAAGCGGCACCGCGTCCAGCGGATTGATGGGGCGGAGCCAGAGCGGCGGCCGAACCACCTCCGCGCCGGCGTCCCGGAAACGCGCTTCGTTTTCATCGTCGTTGCAGGCGACCCAGACACGGTTCCCAAGATCCAACAGGCCGCGAACGATCGACATCACCACGACCGACCCGCCGCCCCAGGCGCCCCCGCCCAGCACGACGAGGATCTTGTTGCCCCGCAGTCCGTCTGTTGCGCTCATACGAGTTCCTCCTTGGCAGCCAGAGCCGACGGGATCCTCCCGGCGGCGGACGCCTCCACGGACACCAGCGACGACGAAGGCGGCGCGACACGGCAGTCGAGTTCGAGAAGGGTGGCGCCGTCGAGGCGATCTACCTCGGCAAACCCCACCTCGTGCAGCGCGGTGAGCAGGACGTGGTTTCGGGAAGTGGGCACGTATCGCGCGAAGAGCCGGTCGTAACCCGAGGCGCGCGCCTCTCCGGCGACCCACGCAAACCAGGCGTTCTCCACCTTCTTCTGGGCCACGCGGCAGGAAAAGACGAAGTCGACAAGGAAGAGCTGCTCTCCTTCGGGTTTCAAAGTGGCGAAGCCGACGATACCGTAGTCGCCGAAGCGGTCACGACACGCGGTGCAAAGGGCGAGTACCGAAGGATCGTGCAACAGCGCGTCGAGTTCCTGGCGCGTGTAGCGGTGAGTAGTCAGGTTTAGCTGGTTGGTGCGGTGAAGCAGCTCGAGGCTGCGTTCGACGTGCTCGGCGGCGGCGGGGGTGAAAACGCGGGCGTTCATTTCGCAACTACGCAGGAATGCCTCGTAGTCCGAACCGCAGCCGGCGGCCAGAGCCTTACGGCCGGATTCGGCCACGTAGTAGGAACGGCGGCGGCGGCTTTCCTCGGTAACCGGAACGTCGAATTCCGGACGCGTGAGGAGGGCGGGCACGTCGCGCTCGGTGTAGACGCGCACCGACGGGTGGCGGGCGGCGACCTCGGCGCGCTCGAAGGCGGAGTCGTCGATGAAAGCGCAGGCGTCGATGCCGATGTTCAATTCCCCGGCGATCTCACGGACGCTGTCGCTCTTCGGCCGCCAGTGGATGCGGGGGTGCAGGAAGAGGTGAGCGAGGCCAAGCCGCTCCAGAACGGCCCAGGCGTCGGCGTGGTCGTTCTTGCTGGCGACAGAAAGAAGCACGCCGCGGGCGTCGAGGGCTTCCAGCGTCTCTCGCACGCCGGGGCGGAGAGAGACGTGGGCGGGGTCCTGCTCCCCAAGAACTCCTTCCCAAAGGGTATTGTCAAGATCCCAGATCACACATTTCACGCTGGCGGCGGGGACGGCGGCCTCCGCTGGGGCGGGTCGTGCCGGCTCGGCGGCGTGCGGCACGCGGGCCGGACGGTAACGGACGAAATCGAGCCAGGTGAAGACCAGGTGCGCCGGGGCGTCGTTCTCCGGGTAGAGGCGAATCGCACCGCTGTGCTTGTTGAGATCGAGGTGCATGGAGGCGACCGGGATGCGGTGTAGGGTGCGGCCCGGAGCGGCGACGACCGAGGCGCGGAACCCGGGGCCGTTCCGCAGACACTCGACGACCAGGCGGACCGGCTCCAACTGGAGGTTCCACACCTCGATGACGAACTCGTCGAACTCGCGGTGGCGGCGCCGGCCGAAAGCGTCCGAAAGGCGGTCGCGAAACACGCCATAGGCGCGGCTGAGACGGTACTTGGGGCTAACCGGACTCAACAGAGCTGAGACACCGCGCACGGCGCGGGCGAGGAGACGGTCCACCGCGCCGGCCAGACTCCCCATACGCGCCGATTGGGAGCCGCCGCCTAGAGCGGATTCAAGCACGCCCCAGCGGCGGAAGTGCACCTCCGCTCCGAAGGGGAAAAGGCCAGAGAAGTTGCGGTTCGGGCGAATCCCATTTTCAAAACGCGCACAGCGTTTGTCGCGGCGCTCGACGTACAGCGGGCAGGTGCGGTAGCAGTCCGGCTGGGCGCACTCCAGGCAGTTCTCGCGCCAATGCAACACGTAGACCGACTCGACGGAGTCCAAAGGCAGCGCCGACGCCGTTCCCTTCCCGTAGGTTGAGACCGGACCGCTATTTTCAGCCCAATCGGTTTGCCACATGGCGAAGATCTCCTTCCGCCGGCGCCAGGCCGGAAGTCAGCCGGGCGCCATTCAGGACGTTGCATGCTTTTTCGAGACGTTGGTCGCGGGGCCGCAGGCGCCGCAGCAGAGCGAGGGCCAACCGGACGGGCACGCTGGACAAGGCGGGAGCCACGGCCGGGTGAAACAGAAACGAATCGGTTTGCGCAACGACCTCGTAGCCGAATCGCGTCTTGTACGTGTTCAACCCGTCGCCGCCGACAAGGCCCACGACACCGTAACACGCCGTGTCCAGGGACGGATCCTCGGCGCACATTCGAGTGACGGCGTAGGTCAAGGCGTGGTTGGGGCAGTCGGGCAGGCTGGCTGTGCGCGACATCTGGTGCAGGATGTGCAAGCAGCCGGCATCCCGGCAGGTGATGACGTAGGCGCCCAGGCTTTGCCCGCGAAACGCTCCGTACGCGACGACGCCAGGCGAGTCGAACACGGCACGGACCAGCCGCGTCCAGAGCTTGGCGACGCCGAATTCCGCGTCGAAGCGGCCCTGGCGAAGCATGGTCTCGCGGTTCAACACGGCTCCCTGGACCGCGAGCTCCGCCTCGGAGACGGGCCGGACCTCGAACCGCTCTAGTCCGCGACGCACCTGTGCGCGCTGCTTCTGATGGATCGCGCCAACGTCGTAGCTCCGGCCGCGAAACATGTAGACGCCACTGGCGAGCCCGGGCCGCCGGTGCGAGGGGAAGCGCGCACCAATCAAGCGTTCCTGACGCAGAAGCCGGCGGAGTTCGGCGTCGTCGGGCTCCTGCGGAGTCTGGTAGGGAAGGCTCATCAAGAAGCGGCCTTCCACGCTGTGCCACAGGCAGCCACACGCATCGACGATCCTGCGCCCGCGGCGCTGCATAAATCCCGCGATGCAAGCGCCGGGCCGCGAAGCCGGGACTGAGGTGGAGACCACCTGTCTCATCGCGCGCTCCCCGAGGCGGCCGGGATCCCCTCGGCCGGGAGGAAGCGGCGCATCCAATGCTGGTCGCGCACGCCTGGACGAAGTACGAAGCGCAATGTGAGAAAGATCAACGCCAGGTCGGTCCAGCGGGTGCGCAATTGCAGGTAGCCAAGATTCAGATCGAGCTTTCGCGGCAGGATGACGTTGCGGTAGCAGGCCTCCGGGTCGGTGAAGGCAGCCAGGGTGGTCTCTTCATCGACGTACGCCAGCGTCGCCAGATCGGAAAGGCCTGGACGCACCGACAAGACGGCCTGCCAGCGTGCATCGGCGAGATCCACGTAGCGCCGCACCTCGGGACGGGGGCCGAT
>CAZVIK010000015.1:4717-14482 GCA_964627045.1 uncultured Solibacteraceae bacterium
CATCTCGCCAGCCAGGACGTTGAAGAGCTGCGGCAGTTCGTCCAGCTTGCCACGGCGCAGCAGCCGGCCGACACCAGTAATGCGAGGATCGCCGGATACCGTGAGCAGGGATTCGTCCTCGCAACGCCGCTTCGGGCGCATCGTACGGAACTTCCAGATCCGGAATGGCCGGCCGCCCAAGCCCACGCGTTCCTGGCGATAGAAGACGGGGCGTCCGTCGAAGACACGCACCAGCGCTGCGATCAGCAACAGGACCGGTCCGAGCAGCAGCAGAGCCGTCAGAGCCCCAACGACGTCGAAGACCCGCCCTAGTCCACGCGGGCGGGTCCGCGCGGCCGGGAGCGCCGGCGAACCTCCGGTCAAAAAGGTGAAGGAAGCCATGCCAGTTTCCTTTCCAGAACTGGCCGCCGTCTAGGCACGCTTCGCGTCGAGTTCGGCCATCGAATAGAAATGGCGCGAGAAGGCCGCCATAACATAAGCGTCCACTTCGTTGGTCTGACGCGGGTTGCCGACGGTCTGGAGGAAACACTGGTTGTTGTAGAGCGCCAGCTTGTAGTCTTCCACCTGCCGGGATTCCAGGGCGTTGCGCATTTCCTGGATACCGGCCTCCAGGGTGACGCTGGTCTGGAATCCGGTGAGCCGCCAGAGCTTGTCAAAGGAGACCCGGTAGTTGCGGCGATCGCTGTTTTCCACTTCTTCGACGCGTGTGGCCGGGAAGATCCCGGCAATCTTTTCGGCAACCTGGGCGAGGGTGTAGTTCATGCGGGAATCGCCGAGGTTGAGGATCTCTCCGCCGACGACCGACAGGGGCGTGTCCAGAACCATGAGCATGCCGTCGGCGACGTCGCGAACGTGGATGAACGGGCGCCACTGCTGGCCATTGAAGATGGTGATGACGCCTTCGCGGCACGCTTTGGCGGTAAGGACGTTAACCACCAGGTCGAACCGGGGGCGGTAGGAGTGTCCAAACACGGTGGACAGGCGCAGGATGATGGGCTGGAAAGAGTCCGACCGCGCCTCCAGAAGGGCCCGTTCGGACTGGACTTTCGTATGGGCGTAGTGCGAGATGGGGCGGACCTGCGATGTTTCGTCCATAATCTCGTCGGAAGCGCCGTAGACGCTGCAGGTGGAGGCGAAAACGAACCGGCGAACCTTGGCCCCCTTGGCGACCTCGATCAACATGCGCGTGGCGGCGTAGTTCGTTTCCAGCGCGGTCTGGCGCTCCTGTTCGCAGGCGGGATCGCCGACGATGGCGGCCAGGTGGATGACCGAATCCACGCCCTTGACGGCGCTGACGACGTTCTTGATGTTACGGCAGTCGCCCACCATGAACTCGAGATTGGGATGCCCCAGGACGGTACGGAGTGCTCCGCTTCCGTACACCAGGCTGTCCAAGACGCGCACCCGCTTTCCCGCAGCAATTAGCCGGCGGACCAGAACCGACCCGATGTAGCCGGCTCCGCCGATCACCAGCACGGGAGGCTCCTCGGGCCGCGCCGCGCGCGCGTGGCGCGGGATCGATTCGACGGTGTGGGGGCTCTCCAGCCAGGACTTGCACCACCGCGTTCCAACCATGCCGACAAACGCCAGGCCGATGCCGGCCGCCGCGCCGTAAGCCTCGGCGCCGCCGGACCCGCCGCCGGCAAAGGCAGTGAGCGCGTAGAGTGCGGCGGTCGCAAGGCCCGCGCGAAGAACATTCAACGCGATCTGGCGCCGGTTGCGGAGGGCGGCCTCCGCATAGCACCGGTTCAGGAATTGCAGCACCAGCGCCATCAGCGACAGCGGGATGACGACCCTCAGATACAGGCGAAGCGCCGACGCCCCCAAGGTCCCAGGCGCGGTCGCGCGGCCGGTATCGAGCATCCACAGAAGGACGCCCGACAACGCGAGGACGGCCGCGCACTGCGCGACGGCGAAATCACCCAGGATCCAGGCGGCGACGCTGCGGCGGCTCGACCCGGCGATCCGCGTCGACAAAAATGCGCGGAGCCTATGGAGACCCGGACTGGCAACGCCGGTCCGGCTAACAACGTTAAACTCACTAACCGCGGCTTCAGACATATCGGCATCCCCTCCCCTTTGGTGGCCGAACTTGGCAAATCCAGATTCCATTCATGATTCCGGTGCACACGAACCGGATTCAGGCAACGCGGAGACGCCGAGTTCCCGCGATGCGATTCGATTCGACGATTTCCGTAACGGCCTCGACGACATCCTCCACGTCGGCGCCGGTCATCTTCGGATAAAGCGGCAACGAAAGCAGCCCCTCGTAGATCTCCTCGCAGACAGGGAACTGCTCCGGGCTGTATCCGTAGGCACTCTGGTAAAACGGGTGCCGGTGTAACGGAATAAAGTGGACGCTGGCACCGATTCCGGCCTGCTTGAGTCGTTCGATGAACTCCGCACGGTTGATCGCCAGGCGTCCGGGTAGCACCCGAATCGGGTAGATGTGGTACGGATGGGTCCGGTCGGAGTACTCCTGTGGGAGCGCCAACTCCGGCAGGGCGGCGAACGCCGCGTTGTAGCGCCGGGCGATTTGCTGCCGCCGCCGGATCATGTCTTCCAGCCGGGCCAGTTGGTGCAGACCGATCGCCGACTGGATGTCAGTCATGTTGTACTTGTAGCCGGCCTCGACCACCTCGTAATACCAGGAGCCGGCCTCCGAGTAACGCTTCCAGGCGTCGCGGCTCATTCCGTGCAAACTGAGCCGCCGGATTCTGACGGCGAGGTCTTCATCGGCCGTGGCCAGCGCGCCGCCCTCGCCCGTGGTCATGTTTTTGGTCGGATAGAAGCTGAAGGCCACGATGTTGCCGTGCGCGCCGATCTTCCGCCCTCGATACTGGGAGCCGATGGCGTGCGCAGCGTCTTCGATCACCGGGATTCCGCGCCCGCGGCAGAGGTCCTGGATCTCGTCGAGATCACAGGCCTGGCCAGCGTAGTGAACCACAATCACGGCCTTGGTCCGGGGCGTGATCGCACGCTCGATCGCCTCGACCGAGATCTGGTAATCCCGGTTCACGTCGACCACGACCGGCGTGGCGCCGAGGTGCGCGACGACATTGCCGGTGGCGCAAAAGGTCAGTGTAGGGACGATTACCTCGTCACCGGGCCCGACACGGTGGGCGGCGAGCGCCAGATGGAGAGCCGCGGTGCACGAACTGACGGCGACGACGTGCCGGGCGCCGGTGTAAGAGGCGAGCGCCGACTCGAACTGGTGCGTCTTCGGGCCGGTGGTGACCCACCCCGAACGCAGACTGGCGACGACCTCGGCGATTTCCTCGTCGCCGATCAGCGGCAAGCTATACGGCAGGAACTGCGTGCGCGGTGCACGGCTCGTTGCGGTTGCCATCTAGAGAAGCCTCCTGTAAGTCAAGCCCATTCGCGACATCCGGAATCCGTTCTGCTCATAGAGGCGGCAGGCGGACATGTTCTGCATCTGCGTACCGACTTCCACGGTCTCCACGGCCTGCGCGCGGAACCAGTCGAAGGCGCCTTCGAGGGCCGCGCGCGCCACCCCCTGCCCACGCGCCTCTTCGGCCGTAGCCACCAACACGATCGAGCCCACCGGCGGCGTCACCTTGCAGGTGACATAGCCCAACACCCGGTCCTTCCGGGCAGCTACCACAACGGCGTCGGCTTCCTCGCCCGAGCAAGAGCGGCGCACCCATTCGGCGTAGAGCCGGTCGGCGGCTCCGCCGGCGAGCGCGCGATCGGCGTGGAAACGGTCGCAGGTATACGCGGAGCGGGCGATGGCCAGGATCTGATCCAGGTCGCCGGGCTGAAACAAACGAACGTCGAAGCCGCCGCGAGAAGGCGCGGGCCGCGCGTCGCGAAGGCTTAAAGAGAAGGTGAGGATCCCATCCATCAGTTCGAATCCGGACCGCCCGAGGGCGTGAACCGTCGAAAGGTCGTTCGCCGAAACACGCGCCGTCAGGTAACGAACGCCCTGGAGACGGCACTCCTCGACGACGTTCCTAAGGAGGCTGACCTTACGTTCAAGAGCCTCCTGATAGCCGCCGCCGGAAACCAACAGATCGACGCGCGCGGCGGACATGCCGATTTGTTCGCTGTCCCACGCCAAGTGCGTCCAGCAGGCGACGCCAAGGGCCTGGCGTCCGTTTCGCGTAACGGTTCCGAACGAACGGCGGCTGGTTAGAAGGTCCAGTTCCCTTTCGAGGGCGGCATCGGAAAGGGTCGCAGGAACCGGCGGCTCATGGCCGTCGTGACGCCGGCCGCGGAGAAGTTCGGCCACCGCGTCGCGGTCTTCGGCGATATCAAACGGCGATTGAAGCACTCAGGCCTCCTCTCGGACAACAGCGGGACCGTTGACGCCTTCGCGCTTGAGAACGTAGGGCACGGTCCGGCAAAGGATGTAGAGGTCGAACCACAGCGACCGCCGGCGGACGTATTCGACGTCCAGGGCCTTGCGAGCCTCCCAGGAGATGGAGTTCCGGCCGCTGATCTGCGCGAGCCCGGTGATGCCCGGGCGGACGTTGAGTTTCCGCCGCTCGGCTTCGGTGTAGTAGCGAAGTTGATCGACCTGGTCGGGTCGAGGACCCACCAGGCTCATGTCGCCGGCAAAGACGTTGAACAACTGCGGCAACTCGTCGAGGCTGGTCTGGCGAAGGAAGCGGCCGACGGGGGTGACCCGCGGGTCGGCGCTTCCCGTGTAGCTGGAACCGTCTTTGTTCCGCAAGTCCGGCGCGCCGGAATACATACTGCGGAACTTGCGCAAGAGGAACGGCCGCCCGCCCTTCCCGAGGCGCGGCGCGTTAAAAAACACAGGGCCGGGCGAGGTGAACCCGACGGCCAACGCGCACAGGCACCCGAGCGGAAACAACAGGACGATAAGCACCGCCGAACCGGCAAGGTCAATCGCTCGTTTTGAAAACTCGTAGAAGCCGCCGGGCGAGGCAGCGTCCAATGGGATCTCAATCCTACGTGAAGAAGCGGCCATCACCCGTGAACCCTCCCATAAGCGGCCAGCCCAAGGCTTCCAGGAACCGTGGCGCCGCGACCGGCGACTGCGGGCACCCGATCCGCAACCGAAAACCCCTCCGGGGCCTTCCGCACCGCCCGCGCCGCCGCTGCGATCAAGCCGAAACATAACCACCAATGCCGCTGGTAAAAGCCCTCGATCCCCATCGAGAGCCCGATCATGGCGCTGTGGGATACCATGGCGGCGAGGACGTAGGGCTTGGAATCCGACGACGCGGCCAAGTAGCTTCGGAAACCAGAAATGTAGAACCAGGCCGTGAAGCCGCAGAAAACCAAGAGGCCGATCAAGCCGAAATCCGCCAGGAACCAGAGCGGAGTGTTGTGCACAATCAGCCCTTCGGCGCCGCGGAATCCGCCGAGTCCCATCCCGAAGATCGGGTGGCTCTCAAACTGGGCGATACTGTGGTTCATCAGGTCCACGCGCTGGTGAACGGTATCCGGCCGGTCGACCAGACGCTCGGTGGAGAGGAACCCGAGGCCCGCAAACACCAGGACGGCAGGGACGCTCGGCACCAGCACGGCAAGCATCTTCAGCGCGGCACCGGGCCGAAAGACGACGTACGTCAACCAGGCGGCCCCGAGGGCGAGCCACGCGGACCGCGAAAACGTAAATGCGATGCCCACAACGAGGCTGAGATTGCAGGCGATGCGCAGCCATCCCCGCGTGACCGGCACCGGACCGCCGGATCCGATCACGTTGCAGGCCAGAGCGACGACGAGCAACCCGCCGTACGCGTTCGGGTCGTAGAGCATGCCAGAGAGGCGTTCGTTGTCGTAGTTCAGGAGGGTCGTGTGAAATCCTGTCGTGTAGGAAGCAACCAACGCACCGACGGCGACCAGGTTCTGGACACACACGCCGAGGACGAAGACGCGCATCACCTGGCGCAGGCTCCACCAGTTCTCGGCTTCCGTAGTCAACGCGATGTAGGCCGCCACCAGGGTGAGCAACCCGACCATTTTGTTCAAGACCTCGTACTGGGTCACGTAGCCCTGGCGCAAGGCAATGACAAACAGACCCATGACGAAGAGCAGGATCATTGCGTATTGCCAAAAGCTCCACGCTTCCCGCCGCAGCCGCATGGAGCCGGCGTGGAGCATCAGGTACATCGCCAGGAACGCGTCGGCGATGCCGATGCGAAGGTGGTCCTGAATGGCGTACTGGTAGGGGAGCAGTGCGACGTAGGCCAGCAGAGAAAAGGGGACTTGGCCGGCGAGGAGCTTGCCCGAGGCGGCGCGGAAGACGCGAGATGGAGCCAATGGACGCACCGTCACGCCTCCTGAATCCCCGAGACGGCGCCGGGAGCCAGAGCATACCCGGTCTTCGGGCGACGCGCCGACACCAGCACCCACACCAGCATCGCCGACGCGATCAGGATGTGCACCAGATTACTCAGGGCGACCGCGACGGCGGCGCCAGGCATGCCGTACCGCGGCACCAGGAGGTGACACCCAACGGCTGACATCAGAAGCACCGCTAAAAACATCGGAACCTGGATTGTGAACCGCCGCGCCGCCGAGACGGCGGAACTCAGCAGGCAGGCAACCGCCATGGCGGCAGCGGCCACCATGAGCCAGGTGAACTCTTTCGCGTGCGCCGCGAAGGCGGGGGTGTAGATCAGAGCGAGCAGGGCGCCGCCGCCCAGTTTGGCGGCGACGATCCCGGCCGCCCCGAGAGCAGCCACCTGGAGGTTCAGTTTCAGCACCAGGGATCCAAATCGTCCATGTTCTCCGGAGGCGAAGTAGCGCGACAGCTTTGGGGTCGCGGCGACGCCCATGGCCTCGCCGATCGCGGTCATCGCGACCATCGTGTAGGCCATAGCGGAGAAGATGCCCAGGTCAGCCTCGCCCAGATGGTAGGCCACGAAGTACCTCGGGACGTTCTGATTCAACGCCACCATGACCATCACGACCCCCAGTGGGAAGGACAGGCGCACGAGCGGAACGATCGCGCGCGCGCGCCAACGCGGCCACATAACCCGTGAGGGTGCGGCACCATCACGTCCGCCCGCCTCGACCGGGTCGCGCTTCAGGAGCCGGGCGCCCCAGCGGAAGTCGTGCCCCAGCCAAACCAACGCGCCCGACGCGATCATGGCGATGGCGCCCCACAAGACGCGGCGCGTGAGGTAGAGCGCGACGCCGAGGGCCACCAAAGAGGTCAGGCCGCGTAGAATCATGGACACCGCGACGCGCTTCATCGCCTCGCGCCTCTGGAACTGGCCATAAAGCAGGTCGGTCAGGGATTCGACCGCCTTGGCCAACCCGACAGCCACGATGACCGCGGCGGTTTCCGCGCCGAAGCGGCCGAAAAGCGCGACGGACACAATGGCCGCCAACCCGGCGCCGGTGGTAATGAGACGCAGCCCAAAATAGTCGGCGAAGCGGTAGGCCCCCGACGTGTCGGTGGTCTGCACCACTTTTAGCTGGAGATTGGTGAACGTCAAGATCGGCGAGGCGATGGACAGCCCCAACGCGAACTGGCCCAACATCGCGGGGCCGGTGAGCTTGGCAAACGCCACCAGAATCGCCCATTGGCAAACGCAGAAGAGAGCATTCCCCGTGAAGAGCCAGAGGAAGTTGGTGCGCAAGGAGGCGCCGGGCGTGACTCGTGGTCGGTTGTGCGTCTTCGTTTCTAGCATGAGATCGGGGTAGAGGAGCCCACTGTGCTGGTCCGCGGCCACTACGCGGAGTAATACTTCCTGAAGTTTCCGTATCCGTAAGTGTCGGCACCCGCCGAAGGTTTCCAATCGTTCAAAACCGCCCCGAGGATCGGCACACCATCCACCTGCAGCCGTTGAGCGGCTGCGGCGGCGCTGTGCCAATTGGTGCGGTCGGCCCGCAGAACCAGGACGACGCCGTCGGTCGCGCGCGCGAGGAGCCGTGCGTCGGCGAACAGCAGACTGGGCGGCGCATCGACGATGACGTGATCGTATTCCTCGCGCAGGCGTGCGAACAGCGATTCCACCGCCACACCGTGCAGCCGCGCCGCCAGTCCCTCGCCGGGCGAGCCGCTCGTCAGAATCTCCAAGTCTTGAATCCCAGTGGACCGGATCGCTTGCCGGAGGGTGACAGGATCCCGGAAGTCCTCTCGCGAGAGGAGTTCCGCCAATCCGTGCTCGTTTTCCAGATAGAATGCCTTGTGCAATTGTGGCCGGCGCCAATCGCCGTCCACCAGCAGCACGCGACGCCCGGTTTCCGCCAGCGAGATGCCAAGGTTGGCGACGACGGTTGTCTTGCCTTCGGCCGGCATCGGGCTGGTCACCACAAAACTGGCCGGCGACAGCCCCCGCCCGCGGTGGAACTGGAGCGAAGCCAGCGTCGCGCGGAAGGACTCGGCAAACAGCGATGGGCGAAGGTTCCGCTGCATGATCTCAAGCGCTACGGAGCCATCCGTTCCGCGCCGGCGGCCCGTCAACGTCCCCCGCGGCGCCCGGGGAATCGCCCCGAGTTCCGGCAGGTTCAAGTACAGCCCCGCCTGGCCCGGGGCTCTCAGCTTCTGGTCCACCTGAGCCGACGCTACAACGTAGGCCAGCCCGCAGGCAAAGCCCCCGAACATTCCGATGGCGAGATTCAACGGCAAATTCGGCTTTGCCGGGTCCGACGGCGGCTTCGCCGGAGAGATCACGCGGATGTTGGAGGGGCGAATGGCCGATGCGATTTCCGCCTCTTTCACCTTCTGCAACATCGCTTCATAGACGCGGCGGTTCACTTCCACCTCGCGCCGGAGGGTTTCAAATTGGCTCGACTTCAGCGACTCGTCGGAGACCAACTGCGCCTGGCGGGAATAGGCGCGGGCGAGCAGGTCTTCGCGGGCTGCGGCGGCATCGTGGTCCTGCTGAAGCCGCTGTGCGATGCGGGCGCGCTCCTCGCGCTGCGCGTTTTCCAGTTCGGCGATCTGCGCCTGTACGCGTTGGACCTTGTAGTTCTCCGGCCGCAGCACGGCGCTCAACTCCGCCAGTTCCCGCCGCAGTTCCGTGATCCGGATCTGGTTTTCCTGGAGGACGCGACCTTCATCGCCGCCGACCGCCACGCCCCCGGCCAGGGCCACCTGGTTGAGAGACTGCTTGACGAACCGGTCGGCGCGGGCGCGAGCCAGTTCCTCCTGAAGAAGGCGGAGGTTCTGTTCGCCCGGCTTGAGACCGGAATCGGTCACCAGCAAGCCGTGGCCGCGCGCGTAGTCCTGCAGGCGGTTCTCGGACCCGGCCAGTTGGCGCTTTAATTCGTCCAACTGCGGGTTCAACCACTTGGAAACCAGTTCGGTGGCGCCCCACCGGGCCTCCAGCCGCTGTTGGATGAGCGCCTGGGCCAGGGCGTTGGCGACATCCGCAGCCAGCACGGGCTCCGCAGCCTGGTAGCGAATCCTCAGAAGCCGCCCCTGCCGCGGCGCTTCCACCGACATGTTCCGGCGCAAAACGCCAGTCGCCGGCAAGGACCTTACAGGGGCGTCCTCCGCGCCACGAAGGCCCAGTCGTTGGGCCGCGCGCTGCAGCGCACCCGGCCGCCCTATGAATTCCTCGCGCCGCTCCAATCCGAGCCCGGCGACAACTCGCTCCAACAGCGCGTCTTCTTTCAGCGTCTCCACCTCTGTGGTCAGGGAGCCCTCCGGAGAGCTTCCCCCGGCGTCCACGGTGGCATGAGCATCTTTGAGGCTCAGAAAGTCCTGGTTCAGGTCCGCCACCTCGACGGAAGCGGTCGCCTCATAGACCGGCCGCTGCACCAAGCTGACCGCCGCCGCGCCCAGCACGCCAAGCAGCGTAACCAGCACGATGG
>CAZVIK010000015.1:14492-34380 GCA_964627045.1 uncultured Solibacteraceae bacterium
CAACTTCCGCCGCCCGAGCACAAGGGCGATGTCCGCGATCCGAGTGGACTCCACGTCGGCGGCGCTCGCCCCGCCGCCCCGGTACATCGGCGGGCCAGCAGCCCGCGGTTCATTCAGGCCCGTGGATGCTGTGACGGGAAGTCGATCGTTAGCGTGACTCATCGGCCGCTCCTCAAGTCCCTCTCAACGCCCCCAGATGGCGATACCTGTAGCCGCTTGCAGCATCGCCTCGAGGGTCCTGACTCCCGCACGCTTGGCCGTGTTATCCGGGACAAAGAGAATATCCTCGGCCTGAAGGCTGACATCGGGAGCCTGGCCGCGCATGATCCGCTTGAGATCGACCGGGATCTCCTGCCGGTCGGGCGAGCCGGACGATGCCCGAAGAATCCGTGCCCGCTCGGGTTTGGCGCTGCGCCCCAGCCCTTCGGCGATCGACAGCACCTGAAGCGCGGAAATCGTCGCCCGCTCGTTGAGTTGGATCGATCCGGGCCTCACCACGGTTCCGATGACGTACACCTGCTCGGCGTTGGTGACCGAAACCACATCCTGCGGCAGCATGCGAATACTCTGACCCCGGCCCGAGGGCCCCATCAGCCCCTTCACGGGGACCTCCGCTACCCAGTAGCCGCCGTCCTCGCGCCACTGCTCGTCCTGTCCGACTTCCACTGCTGTAGCGGCGCTCCGTCTGATCCTGACGGTGTGCCCCGCATCCGGCCGGAGCCCGCCCGCCAGCGACAGCACTTCGGCCAGCGTCCTATCTCCCTGAAGCTGCAAGACGCCGGGCCGCGCTACGGCTCCAAGCACCGTCACCGGTTGGCTGGCTGACTCGACCAACTCTACGGAGACCTGCGGCTGCCATACCTGCGCCGCAAGCAACTCCAGCAGCCGCTGCCGGAATTCTTCGATCGTCGCCCCGCCTGCTTTGACGCGGCCCAACACCGGCAAGTCCACGCTGCCGTCGCTTCCCACCCGGTAAGTTCGGTCACCAATCTCGTCCAAGCCAAGCGCCCAAATCCGCACCTGGTCGGCTGGCCCTACCCGGTAACCGTCGGCACTGCCGAGACCCGGCGCCGGATTGCACAACAAATACAAACCCAGGCCCCACGTCGCGGCTCGCGCTGGAACGCGCCGCCATTCGCTAACCGTCGCTTTACACATACCGTTCGCTGTATGTGTGCAAGCATAAGCGGCGTGCGCGTGTATGTCAAGGCACTTTTTTCTCCATTACTACCCACCCACCCGCCTTATTTGCACTGTTACAGGTATTTCTATCTCAATTCCTTTTACTCTGTTGCGCGCCTTCGTCCCACGCCGCCCGCGCTCAAGTGTTCGCCCTACGGCCCTCCCGAGCGCGCCGGCCGACAATCCACTGCCACGCGGCGCCCTCGAATCCTCCATCAGCACCGGCGACTCCGCCCCGTCGGCGCCGCGCATCGCCTGCGCGCAGCCGCACAATTGTTACTCGCGCAAACGGTTCGTGGCGCGAGTTTACGCTTTATCCGTGTAAAGTCTTCCTCCGTTGGCGCCCAGCCGGCGAGGCTCGACGCCAACGGCGCCGCCAGGCACGGCACGGGTGCGGAATCCGCAGGAGTTAATGCCGCGGCAAACCGGCCGGACGCCATTGGAGGCGATGGCCTCCTGCGTGCACTAACGCGGCTCCCGCCGGTCCTCGGGATCGAGGAACGCGGGCGAGGTTGAGCCGATGCGCCGATGGTCGAGGTGAGGCAGGAATGTGCGCACAGATTTCGCAGGACCAGGCAACTCTTGCCATCATAACCTTCGATAGCAGTAGTTTAGTAACGCTTTGCGGCGTTGTCCGCTACCGGAAGGGTCGGTAACATCTAGCGTTCGGCCGATGTTTCTGTATGGGTGGCGCACGAGGCAACAGTGCGAGCACCTCAATAGTTGCGTGGCGCATACATTGCACATCGAAGGCACGCTCGTCCCGTATTATATGAACTCTGCCGCTCACTCTCCCGCGCATCGCCCTCGGACTCCTTGCCGGCCGCCACAAGCGAGAAGGAAGCAAAGCCGTTGAGCGACTGAAGCAGACCAATAACACAGAGCACAACGGTAACGACTGTTTTAGGAGTAAGGCATGAAAAAGTCTGTGAATCTGCCGGGCGCGGACGGGCGGTCCGCGCACCGGGTTGCACGATTGAATTTGAGCACGGGTACGCAAAAGCCGGTCTGGGTTTCGGTGTTTATCCTCTTATTAGCGCCGATGCTGTGGGCGCAAAGCGGGCCCACCGTCTGGGTTGTGCCGAGTCTTCAGCGCGTGGGGCCGGACGACGCTCCCGGCAGCACGACGGTGGCCCAGGTTTACGCCGCCAAAGGCGAATACGAGTCCTTCCAAATCGTGGTCAGGGCCGGAGCGACAAGCGCGCTCAGCAACGTTAACGTGGCGGTCAGCGACTTGTCCGGGCCCGGAGGCCTGTCGATCCCCAAGACCAACCTCAGCCTGTTCCGCGAGCACTACGTGTACATCGGCACCAGCAGCCCCAACTGGAACGGGAGCAACCGTCCGCTGAGTCCTGGGTGGTACCCGGACGGTTTGATCCCCTTCGTCGATCCGGCAACGGGCGCAGCCCCGTCATCGACGGCGACGTTGAAGGCCGCCCCGTTCACCGTGGGGGCTTCGAAAAACCAGCCGATTTGGGTGGATGTGCTGGTGCCGCGCACGGCCGCGGCCGGCGAGTATACCGGGACCTACACGGTCACCAGTGATCAGGGTAGCGTCACCGGCCAGATCCGGCTCACGGTGTGGAATTTCACACTCCCGTTGAAACCCTCGTTGAAGTCCAGTTTTCTTTATTGGACGGCAAGCAGCAACGCGGCGATCCAGGAGCTGCTGCGCCACAAAATTAACCCCGAACGGACCCCCACGTCCAGCCAGCGAGCGATGATCGATAACTACGGCCTGACCATGCAGGAAACAGGCTACTGGAGCGGCGCCGATATTGGGAGTTGCAGCATGTCGGCGGCGCCGTCGGTGACCGCATTACGGAGCGTGGCGCAGGCGCAGCAGCCCGATCTCACGCTGTATAACTACACCGCAGACGAGATCGACAAATGCACGGGGCTCTACCCGACCATGAAGCAGTGGGGCTATAACCTCCACCAGGCAGGGATCAAGAACCTGGTGACGATGGCGCCGGTTCCCGAACTGATGGACGACGGATCCGGGACGGGACGATCGGCCGTGGACATCTGGGTGATGCTGCCGGTGGTGTATGACGGCCACGTCAACAGTGTGCTTGCTGCACAGGCGAAGGGCGACGAAGCGTGGTCCTACAACTGCCTGGTGCAGGACGCCTACTCACCGAAGTGGATGATCGACTTCGCACCGATCAACTTCCGCATTCAACCGGGCTTCCTCAACCAGAGCCTCGGGCTCACGGGACTTCTTTACTGGCGGATTGACCTGTGGTCCAGCGACCCGTGGAACAATCCGTACACGTCGGCGTTTGCCAGGTATCCGGGCGAAGGGCTTTTTGTGTATCCGGGATCGACGGTGGGCGTTCAGGGCGTCGCGCCGTCGATTCGTTTGAAGTGGCTCCGGGACGGCGTGGAGGACTACGAGTACATTGAACTTCTCAAAAAGGCCGGGCAAGAAGCCTGGGCGAAGTCGGTCGCAGCGGGCGTCGGGTCCAGTTGGTCGCAGTGGACAAAGGACGCGAATACACTGACGAACGCACGGATGCAGTTGGGAATCCAACTGAACACGCTGGGAGGAGGGGCAACCGCACCGGGAGCGCCGGTCAACCCTTCGCCCGCGACCGCAGCCACGGGCGTGGCGCTCACGCCGACCCTCAGTTGGGCGACGGCGACACAGGCGACCTCCTACGACGTGTATCTGGGAACGACATCGTCGCCGGCGATGGCGGGCACCGTCACCGCGACGAACTTCACGCCCGGCACTCTCCAGGCAAACGCGACCTACTACTGGCGGGTCGTGGCCAAGAACGCCTCGGGTTCGACGACGTCGGCCACCTGGAGCTTCACCACGGCCGTCGCAGCGCCCGGCGTGCCATCTTCTCCAAGCCCCGCCACCGGGTCTACCGGCGTACCGGCGACGCCGACTCTGACTTGGGGCGCCGTGAGCGGCGCTACGTCCTATGACGTGTATCTGGGGACGTCGGCCTCGCCGGGGCTCGCTGCGACCGTGGCCAGCGCAAGCTACAGCCCTGGTTCTCTCGCGGCCAACACCGTCTATTACTGGCGCGTTGTGGCCAAGAACGCCTCGGGTTCGACGATGTCGGCCACCTGGAGCTTCACCACGGCCGCCGCAACGCCCAGCGTGCCCGGCGTGCCCGGCTCTCCAAGCCCCGCCAGCGGATCGACGGGCGTATCAACGACGCCGACTCTGACTTGGGGCGCCGTGAGCGGCGCCACATCCTACGACGTGTACGCCGGCACGTCATCGTCGCCAGCACTCGCCGGCAACATCGCTACCACGTCATTCAACCCGGGGACACTCTCGGCAGGCACTACGTACTACTGGAGAGTCGTCGCCAAAAACTCGTCGGGATCGACATCCTCCGCCGTCTGGTCGTTCACTACGGCGGCGAATTCGAGCGCCACTCTTGGCGCGGTGTCGGCCAGCCCATCGGCCGGGTCCGGCACGACGCGAACCTTCGCGTTCACCTACTCTGTACCTAAGGGTCTCGCCAACGCCAACGTGCTCATCAATACGTCGGCCAGCGGTCAGCGGGCGTGCTGGTTCAATTACGCCGCCGGTTCAAGGACCATCACCCTCGCTGATGATCGGGCCGTGTCGTGGTCCGGGGCCGTAGTGGGGTCGGGGACGGTCCTGCAGAACACACAGTGCTCAATCGCTGCCAACAGCGTTTCGGTCCTGACAACCGGGTCGACGGTCCGGCTGACCGTGGCCATCGTCTTCAAATCCGCATTCGCAGGAACCCACAATCTCTATCTCCGCGTACAAGACATGGCGGGAACAATGACTCCCTTCACAAAGATGGGAACGTGGACGGTTCCCCGCTAGCTTCCGCTGTCCACGATAACCCTCGGGGCCGGTTCGCCTTGGCGCGGGCCGGCCTCGCGGTCGTCATTCCGCCTTCTGCGCCACCAAGCGCGAGATGCGCTCCGGGCGCCAGGACCAGTCAGCCGGCGCGCGCACATCCTCGTAACGCAGCACTCGCAAGCGGGCGAATGTTCTGAACAGGGAGTTCGGCTGCGGCAACCAGGGGGCCGCCTCCTCGCTGCCGGATTCGTCCATGAGGTGTTCGAAAACAAGAATGCCACCCGGCGCGAGCGCCGCGACGACTCTCTCAACGTACGGACTCCGCAGGGGTAACCACGTGTAGCTCATTACGATCAGGTCCCACCGGGCTAGCCCGAAGTCGAAGTCTTCGTGGCTCGCCACCACGGCCGTGAGATCCACACCAGCCTCCCGAGCCGCGTGACGCGCCGATTGCACGCCCTCTTCGGAATAGTCAAACCCGGTTACCCGCCAGCCACGGGCCGCCAGGTATACGGCGTTCCGGCCCTGCCCCATGTGGATATCCAGAGCGCGGCCAGGCGCGAGGTCGCGGACGGTTTCCACCAGGAGGCCGTTGGGAGCGGCGTTGAAACGAAGCGTCGCATCCGCGTAGGTGCGATCGAAGAAATGGCGCTGGAGTTCGGCCCGGCGCTCGCGGGAAAACCGGCCAATCACCTCGGCGCGCCGCCGGAGTTCGGCGTCGCCGGCGCCGCCCGCCCGAAGGCGCTCAAAGTACGATTGGCGCGGATCGGACTCCGAGATCGGCCGGCGGCGGTACCACTCGACGTAGTCGCGCCACACCTGCTCGGCATCGTCAGCGGCTGCGAATAGCCCGGTGACAGCAAGACTGGCTAGCAGGGTTCTCCGGCGCACGCGAACCTCCCCCTCCGATCGGGCCATGGCAGGATGCGGCCCACCGGCTGAACACCAGAATACAAAAGCGGGTGTCCGGTTGCGAGGAAGGGAGCGCCGGCAGGCACCGCCGCCCCAGGCAACGAAGCGCGCAGACCCCGGCTTGGCCGGGCACGCGAATCTGGGCGTGAGTGCGCGATGTCGCTGCGAACCGTTGCGAACGTCCACGCCGTCGCTTCAGGAGGCCTTGCGCACACGCTTGCGAACGGCCTTTTTCGTGGTGTTTCCAGATCTTCCGGCTTGGGAAAGAGGCGCGCTGCTGGGTGGCGTGGGGTCCGGAGGCGGCTCGGCAGCAACGGCCGTGGCCGGCGTGGGAAGAGAAGGCACCGCGATCCGAGCGACGCCCTCGGCGCTCTGTCCGCGTGGAAGTGCGAGTTGGAGATGCACGGCCACGTCACCGGAAGCGCGAACGTAGGTAAAGCTGCCGCCGCGCGCCTGCGGGCCGTCCAGTTGAAATGCCCGCCGGGCGCCTCCATCGGTGAACTCCAGCCTACCGGCCAGCGCCTGGCGAACTGGGGCGCCGGTGGGGTCCCATTGCACCAGGAGTTGTCCGGCCAGATCGGATACTCGCAAGGTCAAAGGCGGCACGGGCGCGGGCAGCCAATACTCACGCAGGCCGAAGGCGAGGGACGCGGCGGCAATGCACCACGCGAGAGCGAAGAGCAACCAGAACCGCACACGGCGCTCCGCCGGCGCCGGTTCGCAAACCGGCACCGGCACGGGCTCCCCGGCGATAGCGATGGGCCGGCCGGCGTCTAGCTCCGAAGGAGGCGGGTCCGGCAACGGGGGCGCCGCAGGCGCGGACAGCGGCTGGAAGGGTTTCAGGAGCGGGGCCAACTCGAAAACGTTGCAGGGGAGCTCGTCGTCCCTCCGGCCGCCGGCGTGCCGGACGAAGAAGCCGGCACGGGTGGGTTGCAGGCGCTCCGGGTGCAACAGGAGGGCCACTTGCCAAAGCTCGGGGCAGTAATGGTCCCAGAGGAGGCGGTCCCGCTCGGTCAATTTGAGCCCACCGCGTGTGCTGGACCGATACCAACCGACCAGCGTCAGTTCGGTCGAGGGGGCTTCCGCGTGGATCGCAGATACTTGCGCATTCAGCGCGGCTTCGTCATTGGGGGAGAGCCGGAACGTCGGACCGAAAGCATGCTCGCACCGGACCGGCCGCGTCGCGAGAATCCGAACGGTGCCGCCTTCGCGTTCGCCGAGAAGCAGCCCACCGACCTCTAGTCCGCCCTTGGCCAACTTGTACAGGCCGTCGACAACGGCCGTTCGAATGGCTTCCATCGTCTCGGCCGAATACTCGATCGCGACGGGCGCGGGCGGAAGCGTGGCTCCGGAATCGGCAGGCTCGACGGAGGGTCGCGACATGCTTGTGGAGTATTGTAACGCGGACGCCGTCAGATGTAGCGGGGCGGTGGTATAGTTGGGGTGGTCCGATGGCGAGAAGCGTCCTTCTCCTACTTCTGACGGCTGCCGTGGGGCTGGCGGCGACGCCCGGAGTGCTCGCCGTAGACGTTGGCGGCGTGGTTCACCCGGTAACGGTGGAGGTTGTCACCCACGCGCTTGATCGGGCGCAAAAGGACGGGGCGAGCCTCGTGCTGATCCGCTTGAACACGCCGGGCGGTCTGATGGACGCGATGCGCCAGAACGTCGAGAAGATAGTCGCCTCCCCGGTCCCCGTGGCCACCTACGTCACACCGAGCGGAGGCCGGGCGGCATCGGCGGGGTTCTTCCTGCTGCTGGCGGGGGACGTCGCGGCGATGGCTCCCGGCACCAACACGGGCGCCGCATCCCCGGTGCTGCTGGCCGGCGAGATGGACGCCGTGATGCGGAAGAAGGTGGAGAACGACGCGGCGGCATTTCTGCGCGGGTTGGCTGCCAAACGCGGGCGAGATGCCAAGCTGGCCGAGCAGACCGTCATCGAGAGCAGGTCCTTCAGCGATCGCGAGGCCCTGGACGGACGCCTGATTGATCTGGTGGCGCGCGATGAGGCCGACCTGCTGGCACAATTGAACGGCCGCGAGATCGTTCGCTTCGACGGAAGCCGGGTTGTTCTGCGGCTGGAGGGGGCGACTGTTGCCGAGTACGAGCCGAGTTGGCGCGAGAAGATCATGCTGGCGCTGAGCGACCCCAACATCGCATTGATCCTCTTGGTACTGGGGGCGCTGGGGATCTATGTCGAGTTCACGCAGCCGGGCCTGATTGCCCCGGGCGTGGCGGGCGGGATCTTGGCACTGCTGGGGCTCTCAGCCTTGAGCGTATTGCCGGTCAACTGGCTGGGCGCCGCCCTGATGGTGCTGGCGGTAACACTTTTCATTCTGGAGGCGAAGTTCGCCTCGCATGGGGTGCTGGGCGCGGGCGGGGCCGTGGCCATGACGCTCGGCGCCGTACTGTTGGTCGACGGCCCCATCCCGGAGTTGCGCATCCGGTGGACGACGGCCATCGCGCTGACGCTTCCATTCGCCGCGATCACGGTGTTTCTGTTGTCGCTGGTGCTGAAGGCGCGCGCCAACAAGGTCGTGACCGGCGTGGCCGGACTGGTGGATGCGATTGGGGTGGCGCACACGGCGCTGGTTCCGGCCGGAAAAGTCTTCGTGCATGGGGAGTATTGGGATGCCGTGGCGTCACGGCAAGTGGAGGCGGGCACGCGGGTTCGCGTGTCGGCGGTGGACGGGCTGACGTTGAAGGTGGAACCGGAGTAGCGGGCTGCCGTGGGGGAGACTCAGATGCTTTCCTTTCCGATCGTGGCACTGGCCGTCGTCGTGCTGTATTTCCTCAGTTCGATCAAGATCCTCTCGGAGTACGAGCGGGGGGTCATCTTCCGCCTGGGGCGCGTGCTCCCGGCGCCCAAAGGACCGGGCATTATCCTGGTATTCGCTCCGATTGACCGGATGGTGCGAATCTCGCTGCGTATCGAAACACTCGAGGTGCCTCCGCAGGACGTGGTAACGCGCGACAACGTCACCGTGAAGGTCAATGCGGTGATCTACTTCCGCGTGATCGAGCCGATCAAGGCCGTAATCGAGGTCACGAACTTCCTGTACGCCACCTCGCAGCTCGGCCAAACGACGCTGCGAAGCGTGCTCGGCGAAGTGGAACTGGACGAACTGCTGAGCCAGCGGGAGAAACTGAACGTGCGCCTGCAATCGGTGCTGGATCAACATACAGGCCCGTGGGGAGTCAAGGTGGCCATGGTTGAGGTCAAGCAGGTGGATCTGCCGGAGCAGATGATCCGGGCCATCGCGCGTCAGGCCGAGGCCGAGCGCGAGCGCAGAGCCAAGATCATTCACGCCGAGGGTGAGTTTTCGGCGGCCGAGCGGCTGGCCGGCGCCGCTGAGCTGATCCAGAAACAGCCAGCGGCGATCCAGTTGCGCTACCTGCAAACGTTGGTCGAAATCGGGCAGGAGAAAAACACCACGGTGGTGTTTCCCATGCCCATCGACATCTTCGGCGGGTTGCACGAATTGATGAAGCGGCCAAGCCCGTAGCAGCCTCGCGGAGATCGCGCGCACGCCGAATCCACTCTGGGGTACTCTCAAGAGAAGTACGGTCATGCCCAAAAACGTGGACGGCGAGTTCGAGGTACTGCTGGGCAACAAGCAACTGCTCAGCGTTTTTTTCATCGTGGTGATTTTGCTGGCCGTGTTCTTCACGATGGGGTACATCGTGGGGCGGAGCACGGGGCCAGGCGCCGAATCGCCGCGCGCCGCGACGACACCCCCCGCAGCGGTGGCGCAGATGCCACAGAGCGGCTTCGCCGATACTCCGGTGCAGGAGCCGAGGGAGGAAGCAGGGCAGTCCTCTCCGGCCGCGGCACCGGAATCCGCCGCCAAGGCCGGCACCCAGCCGCAGCAGAAATTGCCGGCCGCCGCGCCGCCCAAGTCCTCGCCGGCTGTGAGTGCGGCTGCGACCACGCCTTCCGCCGCCCCGTTCGAACCGGCCGCCGGGCAAGTGTATCTCCAGGCTGTCGCCGGAAAGCGTCCGGATGCGGAGTTGGTTGCGAGCGTCCTCAAGCGAAAAGGATTCCCGGTTCTGGTGGCGCCCGGCCCGAACGAGTCTGTGTTCCGGGTGCTCGTGGGACCGTTCTCGGACTCCGCAGCGATGGGAAAGACCCGCACGGAACTGGAAGCGGCCGGCTTCAAAGCCTTCCCGCGCAAGTATTGAATCGTGGCGGAGCGCACCCCTAACAAACGGGAGCAGGGATGCTGAATGTCCTCTTGGCGCTGGCCACGGCCGCGCTGCTAATTGCGTCGTTTCCAGGCCTGAACTGGACTCTGCTCGGCGCCCTCGCGCTGGCGCCACTGCTGGCGGCCCTGGCGCGTGAAGGGCGGCACGCGAGGCGATTCCTCTTGGGGCTCCTTTGTGGGACCGTCTACTGGTTCGGCACCTGCTACTGGATTCAGGGCGTGCTCCAGAACCACGGAGGCATGGGCTTCTGGGGGAGCTGGGGAGCATTCCTTCTGTTCGCGCTGGCCAAGGGACTCCACATGGCGGTATTCGCGCTGGCCGCCGGCGTGGTGATCCGCAGGTTCTACGCCATTCCCGCCGTGGCGGCCATTTGGGTGGCCGTTGAGGCAACCCACGGCCCTTTGGGGTTCGCATGGCAGACGCTGGGAAACGCCGGGATCAACATGAGCGTGCCCTTACGGCTGGCTCCGTTCACGGGGGTGTACGGAATTTCGTTCATCTTCGCCATGACGGGCACGGCCGTGGCCCTGGTCGGACTCAGGCGCGACCGGCGGGAACTCGTGTGGCTCGTGGGGCTGTTGGCGCTGTACCTTTTACCCGAACTTCCCGATGCGCAGCACGGGCGGGAACGGGCGGTTCTGCTCCAACCCAACCTCTCAGAGACGGAGGAATGGACGTGGCAGTCGTTGACCAAAGCCAGGATCGAGGTGGGAGCACTGTCACTCCAAACGGCCCTGAGCGGAGACGGCTCGCCGTCGCGGCTCATAGTCTGGCCGGAGGTTCCGGCGCCGCTGTCTTTCGACGAAGACCGCGAGTTCCGGGAGCAGGCGACACGCCTGGCGCGCGCGGCCCGGTCCAGTTTTCTGTTCGGGGTGATCGCGCGGACCGAGGACGGAGGCCCGTTGAATTCGGCCATGCTGCTTGGTCCCGGCGGGGAGTATTTGGGCCGTTACGACAAGATCAACCTGGTGCCGTTCGGGGAGTTCGTGCCGCCGTTTTTTGGATTTGTAAACGCGGTCACACGGGAGGCCGGCGACTTCCGGCCTGGCTCGCAACTGAAGGTTTTCCAGGCCGACGGCCACCGCATCGGAGCCTTCATCTGCTACGAGGCCGTGTTTCCGCACTTCGTCCGCCGCTTCGCCTCCCAAGGGGCCCAGGTCCTGGTTAACGTCTCCAACGACGGGTGGTTCGGACGAAGCGCCGCGCGCCTTCAACACCTGAGCATCGCCCGCATGCGTGCGGTGGAGAACCGCCGCTGGCTGTTGCGGTCAACCAACGACGGCATCACGGCCGCGATCGATCCGGCCGGCCGGGTGCTGCAACGGCTGGCGCCTTACGAGCGGGACGCTCTGAACGCAGGCTTCTCCTTCCGCGACGACAAGACGGTCTACACCCGTTTCGGGGACTGGTTCGCGGTTCTGTGCGCGATCAGTGGAGTGGTAGCGCTGGCAGCGGCGAGGCGATAGACCTCGCCGGCGAAAAAACCGCGCTACTTCGCGAGCGTCTTGGCGTACTTGCGCTGGAAACGGTCCACGCGCCCGGCGGTGTCGATTAGCTTTTGCTTGCCGGTGAAGAACGGGTGGCACTTGGAGCAAATCTCCACCCGGATGTCGCCTTTGTGCGTCGACCGGCTCTTGAAGCTGTTTCCGCAAGCACAGATGATGTTGACTTCGCTATATGCAGGATGGATCCCGGCTTTCATTTCTGACGGCACCCTTTCGATGTCGGGACGAAGTCCCAGTATAGCACGTCAAACGAAAACCCCCGCCGTGCCTCGCGGCAGGGCGGGGGCTGGTAGCCAAAGGAGAGATCCTGAGGCACGGCTTGATGCGCCGAGATGGCCGGTCCGCAGGAACATCGGCCTCGTCACTGAAACGGGGCCAGCCAAATGGGAACGGTCACTCTAACAGTCGGCCACCTCACGCTTGGTACTACTGCCAGATAACATTTCGCTGGACCACCTCCTTTCTCAGTGATGCCTTCATACTAGGAGCCGGGCGCGAGTTTGTCAACGAAAAAGTGCGGTTGAGCGCGGAACGCTCACAGATGACGGCGAAGGAAACGGCACATGAGGAACGCGTCCATCAGGTTGAATGGGAATTCCCCCGTGGTGTAATGGGCGCATGGAAGGCAGGCGGCGCGAACAAGGCCCTTTGTTTCAAACATCATTGAGATGAATTGTTTGGAATGCGCTGGAGGGAAGGTCGTGTCGTGGCGCGCCCAGACCAGAAGGCTGGCGCTGTCGCGGCCGCGCATCCGGTGCACGTAGGTGGCCGGACTGATGGAGCGCCAACAATCCCGCAACTGGTCGCGCGTCAGACGGTCCCCAATCCCTTCCCGCACGTACCGTGTCGCCAGCCCCTCCCAAACCACGTCGGCGAAGTAGGTCGAGACGTGGTTGAACACGCCGGCACGGACCCTCTCGTCGTGCGCCGCCACCATGAAGGCGATGCAGGAGCCGAGGCTTGTCCCGAGGATCCCCAGCCGCCGGTAACCGCGCGCTTCGAGCCAATCCAGGCAACTGCGGGCGTCAACCGCCGACTGGCGGCAGGCGTGAATCGTGCGGCCGACGTTGCTGGAGACGTGAAAATCGGCGCGGCACTCGCCGGCGACCATGCGCCGGTCGTGATACGCCATGCTCATCCGCAGCGCCGTGACCCCGAAGCGGCTCAGAATCTGGCATAGGCCGATGTGCCCGCCGGCGTCCGAGTTCCACTGCGGCAGAACGACGACGGCCCGGCCTTGGTGTCCGTCCGAAGGGAAGTACTCGGCGTGAACGACGTTGTTCCGGGCGTAGGGGCTCGTGATTGCGCTCGAAAAGGTTAGGGTATTCCCGGTTAGCCGGAAGTCCGAACGCGCGGGGGCGGCGAAAAAATCGACGGATCGCTCGGCAGCCAGGCGCGAGTATTCGGTGAGGCAACGCAGGGGATCGGCGGTTCCGCTGGCGGCGCCGATCCAATCGAGACCCCAGTCGAAAGGGAGGATCTTCCGGTTGGTGTCACGACCGGCGAGGCGGCGTTCCCAGGAGTCGATCCAACGTGAGTACAAACCGGACATCGGTGGGCGGAACTCTCAAGTCTAGCAGAGCCAAAACAGGAAAGCCCCGCAAGACGCGGGGCCATCCAGCCACCGTGGGAGGCACCCCACCACGAACTTGTCCTAACCCCCCAGAACCCCGGTCTTCCTGGACGCAGTTTTGGTGCCAGGGCGAAGTCCTTTTGCTGCAACAAAACACGACAAGCGGCCTCCCGCATTCCATAGAAACTGGAGGCCGATTCTCGGATTCCGGAGGCGTGGCGCGTTACAATACTCTCTGGATGTGATCGTCGGAAGGTAGCCCCCGCCGCGAAGGGCCGCCGCGTGGTGACAGAGACTTGCTCGAAGCTTCGTCAGCTAGAAGGTGCCTGTCCGGGTTTTTCCTGGCCGGCATTCTGGTGGCCTTCCTCGGCGCCATCCTCCCCGCCTGGGGCTATCATTTGAGCCCCGAGTTCCTGACCGTCGGGAATTTCTTCCTGAGTCTGAACATCGGGATGCTGGCATCGATCAAGATGGCTTCCTTTCTGCTCCAGCGGCGGGGGTTGAAGCCGCTGATGGTTCTGGCGTCGGCGCTGGCGTGCGCGAGTTTCCTCTACCTAGCGGCGGTTCCGCCGGCGGCAGCGTCGTGGTGGCGCATGGGCGGACTGGCCGCGATGGGGCTCAGCCTGGGCCTGCTGAGCAGTGCGACTTTCCACGCGGTCTCGCCGATGTATGCCCGAGACGCGGCGGCCACGCTGAACCTGGCCGGAGCTTTTTTCGGGTTGGGCTGCCTGCTAACGGTGGTGCTGGTGGCGGGCGCGTTCTACGTCTACACGGTGCCGAGCATCCTGATCTTCCTGTCGCTGATCCCCGGCTACTACGCGATCGCATACGCCCGCGCGAAGTTCGAGCCGGTCGCCGCGCATAACCAGCCGTCGCTTCGCGAAGCATTCGCCGATTTCAAGAGCCCCGGCGCGTTGTTGTTCAGCGTGCTGTTGTTTTTCCAATTCGGCAATGAATGGCTGCTGGCCGGGTGGCTGCCGTTGTTCCTCTCCCAAAGGCTGGGCGCCAGCCCCGCTGCTTCGCTAAAAATTCTCTCTGTTTTTTGGCTATCGTTGCTGACCGGCCGCGTGATCATGCAGGCGCTGCTGCCCCGCGTTAGGCACGGGCGGGTCCTGGTGTTGAGCGGGCTTTCCGCGCTTTGCGGGTGCGGCATCCTCTACTTCACCAATAACCTGTTCGGCGCCACCAGCGGGGCCTTATTCATCGGCGGGGGGTTTGCCGCCATCTATCCGGTGGTGGCCGGGATGATCGGCGACCGGTTCCCCTACTACCACCCCGGCTTTTTTAACGGGATTTTCTCGTTCGCCGCGACCGGAGGCTGGTTGGCTCCTTGGACGATGGGTTTCTATACCCACTGGTGGGGAATCCGCGTCGTGGTCCTGCTACCAATGCTCGGCGCTTGTGCCGTGCTGTTGTTGGCCGTTCTTCTTCTGCTCTACGCACGGCTGACCCGCCGACCGGGGCAGAAGAGCATCCCAGCGTGACGGAGAAGCCAATGCGGCTGACCGTTCTATTGCTGATGACGTGCGCGTGCCTGGCAGCGCAGACTGTTGGCGAGCGGGCCGGCGCACTTTTGGAGCCCGGCTCGGGCCGGGACGGGTTCTGGGGCGTGCACGCGGTCAACCTTTCCACCGGCGCCACATTAATCGAACGGCAGCCGGACGCCGCGTTTCTGCCGGCATCCACCGTCAAGCTGTTTACCGCCGCGCTGGCGCTGGTGCGGCTTGGCCCGCAACACCGTTTCGTAACCACTGTGACGTCGGACCATGCGCCCTCGGGATCGGGGCGGCTCCCCGGTGATCTGGTTTTACGCGGCGGCGGTGATCCCACCATCTCCGCGCGTGCGCTTCCGTTCGGCAGCGGACGGGCGACGGCTGACCCACTTCTGGGAATTCAGGAACTCGCAGATATAGTTGTGGCCTCCGGAGTGCGAAGGATTGACGGCAACATCATCGGCGACGACACGGCTTACCCGTGGGAGCCATATCCGGATGGACGCGCCGCGGAGGATTCGCTCTGGGACTACGGCGCCCCGGTCAGCGCACTTTCCATCAATGAAAACAGGGTCGCGTTGACGATCCGGCCAGGTCGAACGGCGGGCGATCCGGCCGTCGTCCGCCTTTCGCCGCCGTTGGAGTGTTTCGTGGTGGAGAACCGGGTCCGCACGACATCGGGCGGCGTGGCGCGAATCTCGGTGGAGCGCCATGGAGGCTCCCGGCAGATTCGCGTCTGGGGCACCATGCCGTTGAATGGCGGCGGTACCAGCCGGCTATTGGCCATCGAGGATCCGGCCGAGTATGCTGCCATCGCGATGTTTGACGCACTCGTGAAACGCGGGGTTTCGATTGCCGGCAAGCCGGTGGCGCGGCGCAGGTACGCGAACGAGGTGCCGGATCTGACGTCCGGGCGCCCGGATTTGCCGGCCGAACCGGAGATCGAACTGGCGCGAAGGACTTCGGCCCCCCTCAGCGAGATCCTCGCCGCCACGGTGAAAGCGAGCCTCAACCTCCACGCCGAGCTACTGCTCAGGGAAGTAGGAAGGGTGCGGCGCGGAGCGGGAACGCGCCAGGCTGGACTGTTGGAACTCGGGGCGTTTGTCCGTGAAGCGGGATTGCCGCCAGACGAGTGTGCGTTCGCGGATGGTTCCGGCCTGTCCATGTACAACCTGGTCACGCCACGCGCGTTGACCTCCCTGCTTTCCCATATGGACAAGTCGCCGCTGAGAGACACGTGGCACGGTTTGCTGGCTGAGCCTGGCGAGGAGGGAACCTTCAGGCGGCGATTACCGAACGCTCCGCCCGGGAGCATCCGTGTCAAGACCGGAAGCATGAACCGGGTGCACGCGCTGGCGGGTTACGCCACGTCGCGGCGCGGGGAGGCAATCGCGTTTGCCATTCTGGTAAACAACTTCACCGCCTCCGCCGCCGAGATCCGCGGCAAGATTGATAAAATAGTGATGTTGCTGGTGCAAGAGGGCGGCTAGGATGCCAATCTACGAATACCGTTGTGAAGGATGTGGGACTGAATTCGAAAAGCGGGTGGCGCGGGCCGCCGATTCCGGGAGTGTGGATTGTCCCGCTTGTGGCGAACAGCGCGTCAACATGCGCCTATCGACGTTTGCCGCGGTAACGGGCTCCTCGAAGCCGTCCGCCCCAGGGTGCCCCTCGGCCGGTTGTTGCCCCAACTCCGGCACGTGCGGATTGGGGTAGTATCACCGCGCCCATCCGAAGACGACGATCAGGGAGTGAATCACCGGAAGGGCGAATAGCGTGCTGTCCAAACGGTCAAGCCAGCCGCCATGTCCGGGAAGGAAGTTGCCGCTGTCCTTAACCCCGGCGCCGCGCTTCATGAGCGATTCCGCCAGGTCGCCGATCTGCCCCGCAAGGTTGCCTGCGCCCGCGACGGCGAATGCGGCGAAAAGCGGCACCTGCGGCAACAACCACTTAAGGTAGAGAAAGCCGAAGGCCATCGACACCGCCAAGGACGCAATGGCTCCTTCCCAGGTCTTCCCCGGGCTCAGCTCGGGGGCGAGTTTGTGGCGGCCAAGCGTTTTTCCGGCGCAAAACGCCGCTGTGTCGCCAATCCAATTCAACGACAGCGCCAGGAACAGCCAGTACGGACTCGCAGCATGCAGCGCCACCGCGCTACGCCAGGGCCCGAAGGCGTAGATCACTCCGAAGACCAGGAGCGAGGCGCCAGGCAGGCCCGTCCGCAAGTCCCTGGCGCGCGTCGCCAGCGACAAAGCCGCCACCGCCACGAGCGTGAGCAATAACACATCCCCGCGCGGAACAAAAAGGACAACCAACCCCGCCGCGTATCCAAAAGGTCCGGGACGCTCCAACCCGTAGGCGGCGGCAATCCCCAGGTATTCGCCAAAACAGACCAACGCCACCGCCGCGATCACCGTGTAAAGCAGCCAAGACGGCCCCCACAGGGCGACGTAAGTGACAAGCGGAATAAGAACTGCGGCCGTAGCGAGTCGCTTCATCGTTTCGCGGGGGAGTCGCCGGCGGGAGCGCTCTCGGCCGCGCCGCGGCCGCGGGCGCTGAGGCCCCCGAAGCGGCGGTCGCGTTGCTGGAAGTCGAGGATTGCCTTCAGCAGGTCGGCACGCTTGAAGTCCGGCCAGAGGACCTCGGTGACATGAAGTTCGGCATAGGCGATCTGCCAGAGCAGAAAGTTGCTGACGCGCATTTCGCCGCTGGTGCGGATGAGCAGATCAGGGTCGGGTAGCTGTCCGGTGTAAAGACGCCGCGAGATTGCCGCTTCATCCACGCGCAGGCGATCGAGGGCGTTCTGCGCACGGGCTTCCTCGATCACAGCGTTGACCGCATCGACCAACTCGTTCCGCCCGCCGTAGTTCAACGCCAGGTTCAAAAGCAGACCGCGATTCGAGGCCGTTTCCCGTATGGCCGACTCCAACTCCTCGCGCGCGGCTGCGGGCAGAGCATCCAGGCGGCCGATGGCGCTGAGCCGGATGTCGTTCTCGTGCAGCGTGGGAAGTTCCTTGCGGATGTAGATGTGGAGCAACCGCCACAGGGTGTTGACTTCCTCCCGGGGACGCTTCCAGTTTTCGGCCGAGAAGGCGTAGAGCGTCAGCACCCGAATCCCCATGCGCGCAGCTGTCTCAACCACCGTCCGGACCGCGTCCGAGCCCGCCTTGTGTCCGGCCACGCGCGGCAGACCGCGCTTCCTGGCCCAACGCCCGTTCCCGTCCATGATGATGGCGATGTGCGCGGGAAGGTGGCGCGGGTCGATCTTCTTGGCCAGCGCCCAGTCCTTGGTCTCCGGACGGAGCGCCTCAATCAGCGCCTTCATGTGAACAAGTAATTATGGTACACCAACGGCTTCGCGTGACCCGCTAACCGCGGCCGCGGCCCTCGGTCAAGTAGTAGAGGGCGGGCATCGCGAGCAAGGTCAGGAACAGCGTCGAGAAGAGCCCTCCCAGGACCACCGTCGCCAGCGGCCGTTGCACGTCGCTACCGATGCCTGTGGCCAGCGCCGCCGGCACCATTCCCAACATGGCGACGATAATCAGCGTAACCAGCGCCCGGAACTGCGACGCAGCCCCGGTAAGCACCGCTTCCCTGAGCGGCAGTTCGAGGTGCACGCGCCGGTGATGTATCTCGGTCACAAACAGCACCCCGGCCATCACTGCTACGCCGAACAGCGAGATGAAGCCGACCGCCGCCGACACGCTGAACGGAATACCGCGAAGGTGGAGCGCCGCCACACCGCCGACGATCGACAACGGGACCGACACCAAGACCAGGGCCGCCCGGCGAACCGAGTTGCACGTCCAATACAAGATCACAAAGATCAGAGCGATGGTGATCGGGAGAATCCAGGCCAGGCGCCGCCGGGCGCGGTTCAGGTTTTCAAACTGGCCGCCGTAATCCACGCGATAACCCGAGGGCAGCTTGATCTGCGAGGAAACCGCGCGCTGGACATCGGCCGCGAAGGTGCCCTGGTCGCGCCCGCGGATGTTGGTGCGAACTCCGATCATACGCTGGTTCTCACGGCGCGAGATGATGGACGCCCCTTCCGCCACGTGAACCTCGGCCACATGAGAAAGCGGGATCCGCGCACCGTCGGCCGCCGTCACCAGGAGCCGTCCGATGCCGTCAAGAGTACTGCGCGCTTCAGGGATATAGCGGACGACGATGTCGAACTGGCGGTCGCCCTCGAATTTTGTGCTTACCGGGCGCCCTCCGATCGCCAACTCCACGACTTGTTGAATGTCGTCGATGTTGATCCCGTAACGGGCCGCTTCCTCGCGATTCACTTCGATGCGAAGCTGCGGCTGGTCGTCCTCCTGCTCGATGGCCGCGTCGGCCGCGCCGGGGATTTCCCGGACGATTGACAAGATCTGGTTCGCGCGCGAGCGCAAGAAAGCCAGGTCCGGTCCGCTCAGGATCACAGCCAGGTCGGCGGAGGACCCGGTCACGGATTCCATCACCATGTCGATGATCGGCTGCGTAAAGTTCAGGGTCGCCCCGGGGATCTGCGACCGCAGTTGCTCCGACAGGTGCCGTATCAGGTCGGCCTTGGTCATTCCCGAAGGCCAGGTGGAATACGGCGTAAGCTGAATGAGGAACTCGTTCCGGTTCGGCCCGAACGGCTCGGTGTTCGAGTCCTGCCGTCCGGTCTGGGAAGTCACGCGCCCTACCTGGGGCGACTGGCTCAGGATGGAACGTATCCGCTCGGCAACCTGGGCGGACGCCTCCAAGGAGATGCCCGGCGGTAGATTCGCCCGCACCCACAGCGTCCCTTCATCGAGTTGCGGCAGAAACTCAGTCCCCAGACTCGCCGAGCTGAAGCAACAGACCACAAGTACCGCCACCGTCAGCACGCCCGCGGCGACGTGGTGATCCACCAGGAGGCGAAGCGAGGACTCGTAGCCTCGCGTCAGGAACTTGAGAATCGGATTGTGCCAAGACTTGGCCCCGCGCGGGAAGAAGTAAGTTGCCAGAACCGGGACCAGGGTCAGCGCGCAAATCAGCGATCCCACCAAAGCCGCGGCAATGGTGAACGCCATCGGCATAAACAGGCGGCGTTCGACACGTTCCAGCAAGAACAACGGCAGATAGGCGGATATCACGATCAACATTGAAAATACGATCGGACGCCGCACTTCCCCGGCGGCTTGTTTCACGCGGTCCGCGATGCTGCCGTTGTGGTCCGGCCGGCTCAAACGCCGGAGCACGTACT
>CAZVIK010000015.1:34390-34494 GCA_964627045.1 uncultured Solibacteraceae bacterium
CACGGTTCCGTCGACGATAATGCCGAAGTCGATGGCGCCGAGGCTCAGCAGGCTCGCGTGGATGCCGCAAAGATACATGCACAGAAACGCGAACAGCAGGCTTA
>CAZVIK010000016.1:0-8386 GCA_964627045.1 uncultured Solibacteraceae bacterium
AGAGACGCCGGGACGTTCAATGCGGCGGCAGGTCAAGAACTGTGCGACGGCCAGCGGTGGACCGCGGCGAACGGTGCGACTATGCTAAGAAATGGGGAGGCTGGGCGCCGCACTTCCTATGTCCGCGGCGCGGGGAAAGGGAATGCGTGACTGAACGGACGCTCTTGATCGGATTGATCGTGGTAGCCCTTGTCGTTCTTTGGCTGTACCTGGCGCGCCGCAGGAGACGGACGAACATCTGGAAGTAGCGGCGGATCGGCGGCGCCGGCACTCCGACGCAGGCGGGGCCTTCGAGGACGGGGGCTAGGCGCCGGACGCGCTCAGGAACGCGTGCATTCGCGGCATCCACTGGCTGACCGGAATGCGTTGCGGACATTTCTCTTCACACTCGCGGCAGGCGGTGCAGGCGCCGGCCTGGGCCGCCGGAAGAAGAAACAGCCGGTAGAGAAAGCGCGCGCCGGGCGCGTCGTCGTGCAGAAACGCGTCGTTGTAGAGTTCGAAGTTGGTGGGGATATTCACACCGCTGGGGCAGGGCATACAGTAGTTGCACTTGGTGCAATCGACCGCCATCCGGTCCCGGTAGGCTGCACGAAGGCGTGAAATGAACTCGTGGGCGGTCGGCCCCAACGAGCCGACAGCGGACCGGCTTGCGGCCATCAAGTTGGCTTCCACCTGTTCCATGGTGCTCATTCCGCTGAGAACGGTGGCGACTTCGGGCTGGTCCCAAATCCACTGCAACGCCCATTCGGCGGGCGAGCGCTGTTCCTCGCGCTGGCGGTAGAGCGCGGCCACGCTCTCGGGAGGTTTGGCCAAACGGCCCCCGAGCAGGGGCTCCATCACGACGACGGCGACGCCCTTACTCGCAGCGAGCTGCATTCCGGCGGCGCCCGCCTGGTTGGCGACATCCATGTAGTTGTACTGGATCTGGCAGAAGGTCCAACGGTCGTAACCGTTGAGGATCTCGGTGAACACATCGGCTTCGTCGTGGAAGGAGAAGCCCAGGTGGCCGATGCGGCCGTCGCGGATGGCGGCCTCGGCGCGCTCGATCAGGTTCAGCCCTAGCACCTTCTTCGTCCAGTTCTTGCGATCCAAGGCGTGGAGCAGGTAAAAGTCGATGTGATCGGTTCCCAAGCGGCGCAACGACTCGGCCAGGCAGCGGTCGAAGTCCTCCGGGCTGCGCACGATCCACAGCGGAGACTTGGTGGCGATCTTCACGCGGTCGCGGTAGCCGTCGCGCAGGGCCTTTCCGAGGACGACCTCGCTGACCCCATCGTGGTAGACGTAGGCGGTGTCGAGGTAGTTGACGCCCTCGTCGACGGCGCGGCGGATCATGGGAATCGCCAGGGATTCGTCGATGTCCGGGCCCGTGGCCTTCCCATTGCGCGTCGGAAGGCGCATGCATCCGAATCCGAGCGCAGAGACACTCCAATCCAGCTTTCCAAAATTGCGAGACTGCATAGTCCCATTCTACGGTGGCGAGGCAGTGAGGCAATGATCCCCGGGAGGAACCGGCACCGCACTGCCGCGGACAGCGCGTCGATACTACCTGCGACGGTCTATTTCGCCGGACAGTCGGGGAACATGATCTGCACGGTCTGATGGAGGTAACGCCGCCAGTTAGGCCAATCGTGCCCGCCGGTGCTCAGCACCCAGAAGTTCCGGATGCCGTAGTTGTTCACTATGGCCAGGATCTTCTGGCAGTTCTTCAGCGCAATGTCAGTCTCCCCGGCCGCGAAATATAACGGCACGCGGAACTGGTCGTTATAAGTTGGGTCCTTGAAAAGAGAAAGGTAGGCGTCCTCGAAGGCCTTCTGCGTCTCGGGTGTGGTGTGGCCGGAACTGTAGACGTACAGCTCGCTGAACAAATCCATCCGCGGCAGCCCAGTGTGCATGACCACGAACCCGCCCATCGAGAGGCCGGCCAGCGCGCGACTGGTACGGTCGGCCCGCGTGCGGAAGTGACCGTCGACGTAAGGGATGATGTCCTTGGCGAACTCCTGAGTGCAGGCATCGTCCTTGCCGGGGGCCGAGGGGTTGCCGGTCGCACAGTCGCGGGTGTTCGGCATGACGACGATCATCGGTTTGGCCTTTCCCGCGGCGATCAGATTGTCAAGAATGAGGTGGGCCGAGCCGCCGCTCTTCGGATCGGTCGAACTCCACTTGGAGTCGTCGTCGCCGCCGCCGTGGTTCAGATACAGGACCGGATAGCGGGCCTCGGGGTTCCTCTCATAGTCCGGGGGCAGGTAGACGTGCATGCGCTTTTCGGCACCGGCGTAGTTCTTATACGTCGCCTGTTCCAACTTGCCGTGGGGGACATTGGCGTCAGCATAGAAGACGGTCTCCTCGCGGCCCGGGAGAGCGGGCAGGATGGGAAGCGGGCACACGCCGGCCTTCGGCATTTCGCGCATCATGCCGCCGCGGCCCGGTGCGGGCTTGGCGTCTCCGGCGGGCGGGGCGGGGCGCTGGGCCCAAACGGCGGCGGCCACCAGGCCGGCGGCGAAGATGCCCGCGATGGTCCAGAACGAACGACGCAGAGGATTCATCAGAGTTCTCCTTCCATGTAATCGGCAACCGGCGCCTGTGCGCCTCCGACCGCGACAGGGCCTGAGCGGGCTCCCCCGTGACGGGGACAAACGACGGGCCGCGCGGCACCTCCTCAGTATGCAGCATGTGGAGTGCGGTGGTACTCGCGCACCGTTTCTTCGCCACGGAGGACCCGAAGCACGCCTTCGGCCAGCGCGCGCAACTCGTCCTCGCCTGGATAGACGGAGACCGGAGCGATCCATTCGACGCGCGGACGTATGGCGTCCACCAGGCGCGTGGAGTGCGCCATGCCGCCGGTGAGCAGCACTCCATCGACGCGGCCGGTCAATACAGCGGCCATCGCCCCGACTTCCTTTGCGATCTGGGAAACCATGGCTTCGAAGACCAGGGCCGCGCGGCTGTCACCGGCGTCGATGCGGCGCTCCACCTCCGCCAGATCCTTGGTGCCGAGATAGGAATACAGACCGCCTTCGCTCTGAAGCATGGCGTAAACCTGCTCCTTGGTGAAGCGTCCGCTGAAACACAAACGCACCAGTTCCCGCGTGGGCAGCGAGCCGGCGCGCTCGGCGGAAAAGGGCCCCTCGTTGCCGGGGTCCGCCACATCAAGCATGCGGCCGTCCGCGTGGGCCGAAACCGAGATGCCGCTGCCCATGTTGGCGACAACCAAACGCAGTTCCTGGTGCGCCGTTTGGCGCTCGCGCGCGAAGCGCCGGATGACCGCGCGGGTGTTGAGCGCGTGCCATTGGCACTGCCGCTCAATCAAGGCCAAGCCGGAAAGCAGGGCGTGCTCGGGCCACTCCATGACGCTGACAGGGTCGACGATGAACGCCCCGACGCCGGCCTTATCGGCGATGGCGCGCGCCAGAAAGGCGCCGAGATTGGAGGCGTGTTCCAGCCGCGGCGTGAGCCGCAACTCCTCCAGCATGGCGTCGTTGACGGCGTAGGCGCCGCCAGACACCGGGCCGATGGAAGCGCCGCGTCCCGCAATCGCGTCGAAACACCGGGCCGCGTAGCCGGCCGACTGGATCTCCTCCTCGATCAACTTCAGACGGAACGAAAATTGATCCAGGATGGGACGTCCGCGAAACGGCGCCAGATCGGCATCCGAGTGGCGGACATTCCAGGAGCGTTCCTGCCGGCTGCCTGCGAACACGGCGAACTTGGTGGAAGTGGAGCCGGGATTCACGGCGAGCACCCGGAAGTCATCCCGCCGCACAGAGCACCCCCATGGCGATGGCGTTGAGCTTGTCGGCGGCGCTCTCCACCCGCGAGGGGATGAGAACGGGGACCCGCGCGCCGACAATCACGTGGGCGCAATCTGCCTGAAGGAAATACTTCACCGCCTTGCCGAGAAGGTTTCCGGCCTCGATGGTGGGAACGATCAGGCAGTCGGCGTGTCCCGCAACCACGCTGACGATTCCTTTGGCGCGCGCCGCCGATTCGAACAACGCGTTGTCCAGGGCGAGCGGTCCGAACACGTCCGCTTCGCCGAATTGGCCGCCGGCGCCCATGGCGGTGAGCGCCTGGGCGTCGAGGGTCGAGGGAACCGACGGCAGCACGGCTTCGGTAGCGCTCATGATGGCGACTTTCGGACGCCGCAAGCCAAGCGTATGCATCACCCCGATGGCGTTGCGGACGATCTCCGCCTTCTGTTCCAGAGTCGGGGCGACGTTGAGACCGGCGTCGGAGACCGCCAGGAGCCGGCGGCCGCCCTCCTGGGGGTATTCAAACAAAAAGACGTCGCTCAGCAGGCGGCCGGTGCGCAAGCCGGTCTCCCGATCCAGCACGGCGCGCATCAACTGATCCGTGCGGATATGCCCCTTCATGAGGATGTCCGCCTCGCCGTTTCGGACCAAGCGGACAGCGGTTCCCGCGGGGTCGGCCGGAGCGTCCACGACGCAGACGCCGGTGGGGAGTGCCCCGCCCGTCATGGCGCGAATGCGCTCGGCGTTGCCGGTCAAGACGGCGGTGGCGATGCCAAGCCGCACAGCATCCAGCGCGGCCGCGAGGGCTACTTCGTCGTCCGCCGCCGCGACAGCGACGCGGCGCGGACCGAGTTGCTGAGCACGCCGGCGCAGGTCGTCGAAGCAGGCGATGATCATCGCAGGACGCCTCAGCCGTTCCTGCCGGCGGCGAAGGCCGCCAGGTTAACCTCGTGCAGCTTTTCCTCGAGATTGGCGAGAATCGCCTTGTGCCAGGCGGGCACGGAAAACTCCAGGTGGCGGCTCAGGATGCCGAGCAGAGCCACGTTGAGGCTCCGCTTGTTTGCCAGCCGGGTGGCGTCGAACCGCTGCGGCTCGATCAGAACCCCATTCGGTCTGAGCGCGGCGCGGGCGACTTCCACCTGGCTGGATTCCAGAACCACCAGGAAATCCGCCTCATCGGAGGGAACCATCGGGCTAAACACCTTGGGGCCGAAGCGAACGTCGCTGGTAACCGATCCGCCGCGCTGGCTCATGCCATGGAGTTCGCTCTTCTTGACGTCGAGGCCGGCGTCCAGCGCGAGGGAGGCGATGATGTCGGAGGCTTTCAATACTCCCTGGCCGCCCAGTCCGGCGATAACGATGTTAGTTACCTTGCTGCTCATTGCACCTCTCGTATTCCCGGATGGATCGGACCGCGAGCAGGCATTCGCGACGGGCGACGATGACGGAGAGCTGACGCTGATCCAGGCAGCGGCGGACGAGTTCCTGGAAGGCCTGTTGGCTGAGCGTGGGGTCGATCACGTGGAGATCGGCGACGCCGGCGGCGCGGATCATTTCGTCGATCGAAACCTTGCCGCCGCGCTTGTGATCGAGCGCGCGGCCGGTTCCGGGGTGCTCCTGGAAGCCCGTCATCGCCGTGGTGCCGTTGTCGAGGATGATCACGAGGTGGCCCGAGGGCGGCGGGTTGTAGACCATCTCGACCAGTCCGGTGAGGCCGCTGTGGAGGAAGGTGCTGTCCCCGATCACGCTGACGACGCGGCGCGCCTGGTCCGGCGGAAGCACGTGGCGCATGCCGAGCCCAGCGCCGATGGAGGCCCCCATGCACAATATGGAATCCACGGCCTCGAACGGGGGCAGCGCCCCGAGGCCGTAACAGCCGATGTCGCCCGAAACGATGCAGCCGAGGTCCCGGAGCGCGGCGAAAACACTGCGGTGCGGGCACCCCTGGCAAAGCTCCGGCGGCTTGCCGGGAACGGGCTTGGGCTCGGGCGTGGTATCCCGATTCACGATGCGGCGCACCCGGTCCACGTTGAGCTCTCCGAAGCGGTACATCTCGGGCTTGCCTTCCACACGGATACCTGCCGCCAGGGCCGCCTCCACGAGGTAGGGATCGCCCTCCTCGACAACCAGACAGCGTTCGACGCCCGCCGCGAATCGCCGCATCAGTTCCAGCGGCATTGGGTAGGTCATTCCAAGCCGCAGGACGGACGCCTCCGGCGCGGCCTCCCTCACGTGTTGGAAGGAGATCCCCGAAGTGATGACGCCGAGCGCGGTGGAGCCGTCCACGACGGAGTTGAGCGCGGATGTCTCGTTCCAATCCGCCATCGCGGCCAACTTACGGCGAAGCCGGTGGTGGGCGGGCCGCGCGTAGGCCGGGATCATGACGCGGGCCGCGAAATCGCGCACGAAGGCCGGGGGCTTTGGCGGGGCGCAGGGCGCGGCCTTTGACCGCTCAACAACGGTCTTGGCATGGCAGACGCGCGTGGTGATCCGCAGGAGAACCGGCGTCTGCCACCGCTCGGAGATCTCGATCGCGCGCAGAGTAAAGTCGTAGGCCTCCTGGGAGTCAGACGGCTCGAGCATGGGGATGCCGGCTGCGACGGCGAAGCGGCGGTTGTCCTGCTCGTTCTGGCTTGAAGCGAGGCCGGGATCGTCGGCGGAAACGATGACGAGCGCGCCTTGCACGCCGGTGTAGGCCACCGTGAACAGCGGGTCGGCCGCGACGTTCAGGCCCACGTGCTTCATGGTGCAGATGGCGCGCCCGCCCGCATAGGCCACGCCGACGGCGACCTCCAGCGCGACCTTCTCATTCGGGGCCCATTGCGCCTTGCCCCCGTACTCGGACAGCGCCTCCAGAATCTCGGTCGAAGGCGTCCCGGGATACCCGGTTCCCAGGTGGACGCCTGCGTCCAGGGAAGCGAGGGCGATGGCCTCATCACCGCTGAGCAGGATCCTGGCCGCGCGGTCCTCGCCGGCTTTTAGCTTTCCCATCCCAATCCATCAACCTCTCTCGACGGCCAGGGCGACGCCCATGCCGCCGCCAACGCACAGTGTAGCGAGCCCGCGGCGCGCTCCGCGGCGCTTCATTTCGTACAGCAAAGTAACCAGGATACGGCAGCCGGAGGCGCCGATGGGATGTCCGATGGCGATGGCTCCGCCGTTGACATTCACTTTATCCAGGTCCCAGCCCATCAGCTTGTTGACGGCGCAGGCTTGGGCGGCGAAGGCCTCGTTGGCTTCGATGAGATCCAGGTCCCCGGCGCGCCAGCCGGCGCGTTCCAGACAGCGGCGGGAAGCGTAGACCGGGCCGAGTCCCATGAGCTTGGGGTCGAGGCCGGCGACGGCATAGGCGGCAATCCGTGCCAGCGGCTTGAGGCCCAACGCCTCGGCCCTGGCGGCGGGCATGACGACGACCGCCGCCGCGCCGTCGTTGATGCCCGAGGCGTTGCCCGCGGTAACCGAGCCGTCCTTGGCGAAGGCCGGCTTCAATCCGGCCATCGCCTCGAGCGTAGCGCCGTGCCGGATGTACTCATCCTCGTCAAACGCCAGCGGATCGCCCTTGCGCCGGGAGATGAGGACGGGGACGATCTCATCCCTGAAACGGCCGCCCTTCCGGGCCGCCTCGGCCTTGTTCTGCGACGCAACGGCGAAGAGATCCTGTTCGCTGCGCGAAATCGAGTGCTCGCGCGCCACGTTCTCCGCGGTGACGCCCATATGGTAAGCGTTGTAGACGTCCCACAGGCCGTCGGTGATCATACTGTCGGTGAGTTTCGCCTCTCCCAAACGGAAGCCCTCGCGTGAGCCGGACAGGACGTGCGGCGCGGCGCTCATGTTTTCCTGCCCGCCGGCAACCACGATTTCGGCGCTTCCGGCGGCAATTGCGTCGGCGGCCAGCATCACCGCGCGCAACCCGGAACCGCAGACCATGTTGATGGTCATCGAAGGGACTTCCGGCGGAATACCGGCTTTGATCGCGGCCTGGCGCGCAGGGTTCTGGCCGAGTCCGGCGGTCAGCACGTTGCCCATGATGACTTCGCTCACGGCACCGGGAGCGACGCCCGCCCTTTCCAACGCGGCGCGGATGGCGACGGCGCCCAGTTCGGGGGCCGGAGTCCCCGCCAGTGTGCCCAAGAACTTTCCGACCGCCGTTCGTGCGGCGGACACAATCGCGATGCCGGTCATAGTCTTCAAGTTCCTGAACTCGGCGACGGCCCCGGGCGTTCGTCAAGCCCCGCCAAACCCCCTTTTACAGCCGATCGCCCAAGCACCCGCTCACTATGATAGCGGTTGCCGCGGCGGCCGCATGTTGGTGTGCGTAGGCGGGGATACCGGCGTCGAGGCGCGCTGCCGCAGGGGGATCCGGCCGTGCGGGAGATCGAAGGCCCAAAGTCAGAGGTTCAGGACGTTGCGCAGCGTGCCGCGCTCCTTCTGGATCTTCTCTTGCAAAAGCATGAGGGCGTGGATGAGTTGCTCAGGGCGTGGTGGGCAGCCGGGAATGTAGACGTCCACCGGCACGATTTGATTGACGGGGATCAGGGCGTAGTTGTTGAACACACCGGTGGAGGTGGCGCATGCCCCCATCGAAACAACCCACTTCGGTTCGGGCATCTGCTGGTACAGTTGGCGGACGACCGGGG
>CAZVIK010000016.1:8396-30019 GCA_964627045.1 uncultured Solibacteraceae bacterium
TCTTGTTGCTGACGCGACCGGCGATGATCATCAGGTCGCTCTGACGCGGGGAGCCGCGAAACACCTCTGCGCCGAAGCGCGCCAGATCGAACCGGGACGCGCCGGTGGCCATCATCTCGATGGCGCAGCAGGCGAGCCCGAAGGTCATCGGCCAGATAGAGTTCTTGCGCGCCCAGTTGATGGCGTTGTCGAGCGTCGTCGTGAGGATGCCTTCTTCGGCTACTCCGGCGGGGGCCTGGTCGATGCGGGAAAAAAAGTCCTCGGGCACCGCCGAAAGACCGGTCATGTTGAACCGCGCGGAAGGATCCAGCCCCATAGCCGTATTCTCACACGGAACCGATAGAATGGGGTATGTCCGATTCTGGAGCGTTGGACCGGGCGGCATCGGCATGGGGCGTTGAGCCCGGTTACTGGGACCTTTGGGGTGTTTACCACCAATGCAGTCCGGAGGCCAGAGCCGCCATCCTTCGGAGCCTGGGTCTGCCAGCCGGCGATCCGCAAGGACTGGCCGAGGCGGCCGGCGCGCGGCATGCCGCGGCCTGGGTCAACCTGCTGCCGCACACCCTGGTGTTGAGCGAAAATGCCGAAGCGATCCCCGTGAGTCTGCCGGAGAATCCGGCGGCGGCATCCGTCACCGTGCGGTTGCACTGGGAGGACGGGGGGGAGTTGCGCCGGACATTCGCGATTGGGGAGTTGCCCGTCGGACAGCGCACGGATGTGTCCGGGCGGCGGTACGAACAAAGGCTGGCGCCGGTGGGCGAGCGGATGCCGCTTGGGTATCACCGCGTTCGGGTCACGGCCGGGCGGCGCTCGGCCGAGGCGCATCTAATCGTCGCGCCGGAGAAAGCGTATGCGCCGCCGGAACTGGCGGGCGGGCGACGCGCGGCGGGCGTGGCCATCAGCCTGTTCGGATTGCGCAGCCGGCGCAATTGGGGCTGCGGGGACGTCACCGACCTGGAAGGCTTTCTAGAATGGGCGGGCACGGACCTGGGGGTGGCATTCGTCGGGCTGAATCCGTTGCATGCGATTCACAACCGGCAGCCGTTCAATACAAGCCCGTACCTGCCGAATTCGGTGTTCTACCGGAACGCGATCTACCTGGACGTCGAGCGGTTGGAGGACTTCCGGGGTTCCCAGCGCGCGCGGGAAATGGCGGCGGCGCCGGAAACGCAGGCGGAGATCGCCGCGCTGCGGGCTTCGGAGTTCGTCGAATACGAGCGCGTATATGCCCTGAAACTGCGTTGCCTGCGGCTGTGCTTCGACACGTTCCGCCGGCGATGCCGGATCGGCGCGGAGGCCCGCGCGGAGTTCGAGGACTATTGCAGGCGCGAGGGCTCGCTGCTGGACCGTTACGCCGTTCATTGCGCCCTGGACGAATGGCTGCACGAACAGAACCCCGACGTTTGGACGTGGAGGGATTGGCCGCCGGAGTACCGCGACCCGGAGTCGCCGGCCGTCCACCGGTTCGCGGTCCGCTACTCGGGGCGGGTGCTCTTCCACAAGTACCTCCAGTGGCAACTGGACCGCCAACTGGCTGCGGCGCAGGCTCACGCGCTGACGCACGGGATCTCCATCGGCCTATACCACGACCTTGCGCTGGCGACCGACAACTGCGGGTCCGACCTTTGGGCGCATCGTCCGTTCTTTCTGGAGGGCTGCCGCGTGGGGTCGCCGCCGGACGACTTCTCGCCCAAGGGCCAGGACTGGGGCTTCCCTCCGCCGAATCCCGAGCGGCACCGCGAGGACGGCTACCGCTTGTTCGCCGAGTCCATCCGGCACAGCCTGCGTCACGGGGGAGCGCTCCGGATCGACCACGTGATGCGGTTCTTCCGGCTCTTCACGATTCCCGACGGGATGGAAGCGGCCGAGGGGACCTACGTGCGCGCCGACCACGAGGACCTGGTGCGCATCCTGGCGCTGGAGAGCGTACGAAACAGGGCGCTGATTGTGGGCGAAGACCTGGGGACCGTCGCTCCCGAGATCCGCGACGCCCTGCAGCGCTTTGGCGTCCTCAGCTACCGTTTGTTGTACTTCGAACGAGCGGGCGACGGCGCGTTTCTTTCGCCGTCCGCCTATCCGCCGCAGGCATTGGTCAGTTCGACGACGCACGATCTGCCTACGCTGGCGGGGTTTTGGACGAACCGCGATATCGAGGCAAGGCGCGAAGCGGGCCTCCTCGGCGACGAGCAGGCATACCGGGCGCAACTGGCCGCGCGGGCCGCCGAAAAGCAGAGGATGCTCGATGCATTCTGGCGTGAGGGGCTGCTGCCGGAGTGGTTCCCGCGGAACGCCGCCGACCTGCCCGAGTTGACCGGCGAATTGCATAACGCGGCCATCGGATACCTGGCGCGCACGCCGTCGCAGTTATTGCTGGTAAACCAGGAAGACCTGACCAAAGAGACCGAACAGCAGAACCTGCCCGGCAGCACCTGGCAGTATCCGAACTGGCGCCGGAAGATGCGTTTCTCGATCGAGGAACTGCAACACGAGCGCCTGGCGCACGATTTCGCCGCCATGTTCCGTCACTGGCTGCAAGAGACCGGACGCGCGTCAGACTGACGGCCGGTGCGCCTTACCAGTGATCCGCTCGATCCGGATGCGAACGATCGCGGTGCGAGGGCCGTCGGCGCGGATGGTCTCCAGGGCGGCCTCGGTCAGGCCGCCGCAGAAGCGCACCGCCAGCAATTCAAGTGCGCGGGCCTTCTCCGCGGCAGCCTCCACCAGCGAGGCGCGGCCAAACACCACGGCGCTCTCATACAGCGTGGACAGGCGTTCGGGAAGCACCTTGGCGGAGGCGACAACGCAGTAGGAAACACGCTCCTGGTAGGCGAGATTTTCCAGCTTGTGCCCCGCCATCGCGCTGTGGATGAAGATGTCGTCGCCGTCGACGACATGGTTCACGGGCACCCCGTAGGGCCAGCCGTCCGGTCCGACCGTCGAAAGAACGCCGTGGTCCGCCGCGGCGAGGATTTCACGGGCATCGGCGTCGGAGACTTCGCGGTTCTTGCGGCGGACGTTGCGGAATCGCGTCACCGGCGGCGTCCTTACTCGAACCGGTAGAGAAGCAGACCGTACCCGACGCCGGCTTCGTCGGTGGTGCGGGCGGATTGAAAGACCATGAACCGGCCATCGGTGGAGACAACCGGGTTGGACGCCTTGCCGCCCTCGTAGTCGTTGAAAAAGGTGAGCCGTTCGAAATCCCGCCCGGTGCCGTCCAGCCGCAGCTTCCAGATGTCGATGTTGCCGCTTCCGGGTTTGCCGCCGAGCGTGGCAACCTGCCGGTCCGCCTCCACCAGCGTGTAGTCGCCTCCGGGGAGGATTCCCTCGGGTTCGTTGTAGGTATCGGGCGCCAAAGAGTGGTTGACGACCTCCATGGTGTAGAGATCGATCGTCATTACCGATGCGCGATCCCCTGGCTCATAGCAACTGAAGGACAGCCTCATATCCCCGGCGAAGAGGTCCTGCGGCTCGACCGTACAACTGCTGTCGGGGCTCCAGTAAATCACCTTTTTGTTGGTGAGAGACGGGCCCCGGGGATCGATCTCGGCGATCGTCATGCGCGATTCGCCCCTGGCGATTTTGGGGTTTTGTTCGCTGGTTTCGGCGTAGACGATCTGCATGGTCCCCTTCGACACGGCGGCGCCTTCACTCACCTTCTGGCCGAACTTCACGGGCTTGGAGCCGGGCCTCGCCGCCAAGTACCAGAGTTCGTTGTCCTCGCGGCGGCTGGTCCGGATGTCCTTGAAGCGCTCCGGGCCGATCAAGAGGTAGTCGCCGTTGGATAGGTGCATGACTCGAAGAAATGCCGCTCCGGGCACGTTGCAGGTTAGGCAGCGGATAATTCGCGTTTTGAGGTCGATCACGAAGGCGTCGCCGAAGCTCTTGTTCATGAACGCGACACGCTGGTTGTCGGGCGAGATGTCGGCCCGTTCTCCGAAGTGGGTGAGGATTTCGATGTTCTTCGGGAGATTGTCCAGCGGATTGCCCGGTTTTCGTTGCGCCTCGGCGCTGGCCGGGATCAACAATAGCAATAACGCGGCGATGTATTTCATGCCGACCTTTCTCAAAATCCCAGGTATTGAATCTCTTCCTCAAGGACCAGGCCGAAGCGGTCCCGGACGCGCGCCTTCAATTCCGAAAGGAGCGCGATCAAGTCGCGCGCCGTTCCGCCGCCGGCGTTGAACAGCAGATTCGCGTGATAGGCGGCGACCTGGATTCCGCCTCGCGTCCGGCCTTTGGCCCCAACGCCGTCCAGAAACCACGCCGCCGGGACTTTGCCTTCTCGAACCACGGAAGCGGGCACCCCCGCCGCCACTTCCGGAGGCAGATCGGCCACGAGGAGGTTCTTGAAGATGCTGCCGGCGCACTTCATCGACGGTGGAAATTTCTCGTCGCGGATGTGTGCGATGTCACCCGCTGCGCGCACCAACTCCGCGGCGTCGCCATCCGCCAGATCCAGGTCGACAGAGACGATGACCCAGTCCTTGTGCCGCTTGAAGATGCTTTCGCGATACCGGAAGCCGCATTCATCGCCGGTGAGCGTGCGCAGGCCATGCCCGTCCGCGAATGCGACGCGGGAGATTCGCTCCGAAATGGAATGGCCGTAGGCGCCGGCGTTACCATAGACGGCCGCGCCGATCCAGCCTGGAATCTGCGCCAGAGTCTCAATGCCGGCAAGGCCGTGGCCAACGGCGTACTCGACCACGGCCTGAAGTTCGGCGCCCGCAGCGGCCGTGACGCGCCGTCCGTCGCGCAGGAGTTGGGACGCGGTGAAGCGCAGGACGATTCCCGGAAAGCCATCGTCGGAGACGATCAGGTTGGTCCCCGCGCCGATCACCGCGACCGGAAGGCCGCTGGACCGGGCGGCGTCGAGCGCCGGAGAAAGACTCGCTTCATCGGCGACGTCGGCGAGGACTTCGGCCGGCCCGCCGATGCCGAAGCGGGTGTAGCCGGCCAACGGCACGTTCCGGCGGACTTGCACGCCGGGAAGCGCCGCGAGAGACTGAAAGAACTTCTCCGCCGTCGCAGGCATTCAATCAATTATAGGAGAGCGCGATCCATTGAACGAGCCACTGCCGGCGGCGCAGAGACGGCGGGCCGAAGACCTGTTTTGAGGGCTACCGCGCGGGGACAAACAGGACCATCGTGGGTTCGGGGGCGTCTTCGATCACAGTCCCGGTGGGCGTGAGCCTTCCGGTTTTCTCATTCGCGCGGAAGAGCGCGATATTGTGCGAATCCTGGTTGGCGGCGAACAGGTACCGCCCGGTGGGATCGATAGCAAAGTTGCGGGGCGTCTTTCCCTGGGTGGACACGTGTTCGACAGGGGTGAGGGCGCCCTTTTTCGGATCGATGGCGAATACGGCAATCGAATCGTGACCGCGATTGGACGAATACAGAAACCGTCCCGCGCGGTCCACCGCGACCTCGGCCGAACTGCTGCGGCCCGTGAAGTCCTTTGGCAGCGTCTGGACGGTCTGAAACTCGGAGAGCGTACCCTTGGCTTCGCCGTAACGGAACGCGGTGACCGTGTTAGCGAGCTCGTTTACCACGTAAATCCACTGGCGATTCGGATGAAACGCAAAGTGCCGGGCGCCGGCACCGGGGGTGACCGCGGCGAACGGCGGATCGTTCGGCGCGAGCGTCCCTTTCGCGGCGTCGAAACGATAGACCAGGATCTGGTCGAGGCCCAGGTCGGCCGCCAGCAAGAAACGGTTATCGGGGGAGGGTCCGGCGCAGTGGGCGTGCGGGCCGGCTTGGCGCTGCGGGTTCACGCTGGAGCCCTGGTGCTGCACGAAGGCGGTGGACTCGCCCAGCCGGCCCCCGGGCTGAATCGGCAGAACCGCGATGCTGCCGCTGCCGTAATTGGCGAGCATCAGGTGTCTTCCCGACGCGTCGACCGAGGCGTGGCACGGGCCTTGTCCGACGGCGGAAGCGCGGTTCAGAAGGGTAAGTTTCCCGCTGGCGCGATCGATGGCGAAAGCGCTCACCAGACTTGGCTTGCCGCGATCCGGCGTGAACTCGCTCTCGTTGACCGCGTAGAGGTACTGGAGGCTGGGATGCACCGCCAGCCAGGACGGGTACGGGGTTTCCGCCGCCAGTCCGAGCGACGCGACCTTCCCGGTGGAGGGGTCGAAACGATAGGCATAGATGCCGCGGCTCTTGGTGCGAGTGTTGGTGCCAATGTATACGAGGTATTCGTTGCCGGCGGCGGCCGATGCGGACCCATCTCGAACTCCGAGGGGCATCACAGACACCGCGTTCAAAAACGAGCGTCGATTCATAGCCCCCAGCCTCTCCCGGCCTAAAGCATCCCCACCACGGCGTTCACCAGGATGGCGCCCATGCCAATGGGGATCATGTACTTCCAGCCGATGTTCATCAACTGGTCGTAGCGGAAACGCGGGAACGTGCCGCGCAGCCAGATGAAGATGTAGATGATTACGGCGATCTTCAACAGGAACCAGAACACCCCGATCACCATGCCGTTGACCGGAGGGTAAACGAAGGGCAGGGAGCAGGCCATCACGCCGAGCGCCACCACCAGCATGAAGATCCGCCGCCAGCGCACTGTCTCCCGCCACGCCATGCGGACGCACAAAACACCGGAGCCCCCGAACAGGAGGATTGGGAAGCCGTAGTTCAGCGGAAGCTCCAGCCACGCCACGTTGGGGAACGGCCGCAGCCAGCCGCCCCAAAACAGCGTGACGGCCACCGCCGAGACGACCAGCATGTTTACGTATTCGGCCAGAAAGTACAGTGCCCAGCGGAAGCCGCTGTATTCTACGTGGAACCCCGCCACCAGTTCCGATTCGGCCTCGGGCAGATCGAACGGCAGCCGGTTGGTCTCGGCGATCGAGCTGATCAGGTAGACCATGAATGGCACGATCATCAACCCGTAGTTGGAGAACACGAACCAGACCTGCCGCGTCTCCTGCATCTTCACGATGTTGACCATGCTGAGGGTTCCCGCCATCATGATGCCGGAGACCAGCGCGAGACCCACCGCCACTTCGTAGCTCACCAACTGCGCCGCGCTGCGCAAAGAGCCGAGCAGCGGGTAGTGGCTGTTGGAGGACCAGCCGCCCAGGATAATCCCCAGAATACCGACCGCCGACGCGGAGGAGACCACCAAGAGACCTACGTTTACATCCGCGACGCGTATGTGACTGCTGAAGGGGACCACGCAGAACGCCGTCAGAGCGGTGATGGTGGAAATCACCGGGCCGAACCAGAACATGGTCTGGTCGGCATCGGCGGGAATCGTGTCTTCCTTGCTGAATAGCTTCAGCGCGTCGGCAAAGGGCTGCAACAGGCCGTGCGGTCCCACGCGCATCGGGCCGTAGCGGACCTGGAAGTCGCTGAGCACCTTCCGCTCGATCAGGCTGAGAAACAGGGCGGTAAGCGGGCAGGCCAGGATCAAAGCCACCGTGATGACGAACGGCATGAACAGCGGATGTTGAAGGATGCTCTCCATATCGGTCTCAGCGCAGCAACGCGTTCCCGGCCATCCGGACGAACGGTTCCGGGTACAGACCCACGCCCAAAGTCATCACGCCCGTGATCACCAGAGCCAGCTTCAAGCCGAAGGTGTTCTCCAGCGGAGTGCGCTCGGCCAGCGGGCTGATGAACATGCTCTTGACGATCCGGAAATAGTAGTAGATCGCAACGGCCACATACAGCGTGGCGATCACCGCCAGCAGGTAGTGCCGCGTCTCGATCAGCGACAGAAAGATGTAATACTTGCCGATAAAGCCCGCTGTCGGCGGAATGCCCGCCAGCGAGAGCAGGAACACGAGCATCAGGAACGCGTAGCCGGGGCTCCTGTGAACCAGCCCCGCCATGTCCTCGATGTCCTCGCCCAGGATCTCCTTGCGCCGCAGGGCCACAATCACCAGAAACGCGCCGAGGTTCATGAAGGTGTACACCAACACATACACCAGTACGCCCTGGATGCCGGTGGAGTTTCCCGCGATCAGTCCCAGTAGAATGTAGCCGGCATGAGAGATGGAACTGTAGGCGAGCAGGCGCTTCACGTTGGTCTGCGTGACCGCTGCAAGGTTGCCCACCGTCATGCTGGCGACCGCTATCACGGCAAGAATCGGTTCCCAGACCTCGCGCGAAGCCATCAGCGGCCCGAGGAACATCCTCAGGAGGAACGCGAAAGACGCCGCCTTGGAGGCCACCGCCAGGTAGGCGGTTACCGACGCCGGTGCGCCCTCGTAGGCGTCCGGCGCCCACATGTGAAAGGGTACGGCGGAGATCTTGAACAACAGGCCTACCGAGGTGGTTGCCAGCGCCAGGAAAACCAGGGGATCGGAAGCGCCGCGGGAGGCCAGCGCCGTCCGGATCGCATCCAGCTTGGTGGAGCCGGCAAGGCCGTAGAGGATCGAGAAGCCGTAGAGCAGGAAGCCGCTGGAGAAGGCTCCCAGCAGCAGGTACTTCATGGCCGCTTCATTCGACCGCCGGTCGGCGCGCAGGAACCCCACCAGGACGTAGAAGCACAACGCCATCAGTTCCAGGCCGATGAACAGCGTAATCAGATCCGTGCCCGCCGCTAGAAAGAACATCCCGCAATTGGCCAGCAGAATGAGGCCGTAGTACTCGCCGTGGTGCTCGTCGGCCACTTCGAGGTAGCGATAGGAGACCAAGGCGACAATCAGCGAGGAGACCAAGAATACCCAATTGAAAAAGAGGGCGAAGCGGTCGATGGTCAACGTGCCGGCGAAAGCCGTGATACTCGGAATTCCCTGCGCCGACAGGAAGGCCTGCTGGCGCGCCAGCGCCACGCCGGCGAACACCAGTCCAAGCGCCACGAACGCAACCAGGTACTTGCGCTGCTTGGGCTTAGGGAAGATCAGAAAATCGAACAGCAGGACCGCGCACCCGAACAGGGCGAGCATCAACGCCGGGGTGAGCACGAAGTGATCGATGGATGTGTAGTACTGGCTCATCGGGAGCCTCCCGGCGCGGCCGGCACGGAAGACGGCGGAAGCTGAGCGGTCGCCGCCTGGCCGTAATAGCCGGGGCGGACGCGCTCGACGATCTGCGCCACGGGTTTTTCCAGCACATCGAAATAGGGCTTGGGATAGACGCCGATCCAGATGGCCCAGGCGATGAGCGGCAGGAACACGGCGAGTTCCCGCAGGCTCAGGTCCCGCAAGCCTTGATTCTTCGGGTTGGTCACCTGCCCGAGCATCGTGCGCTGGTAAAGCCAGAGGAGGTAGGCGGCGCCCAAAACGATCCCCGTCACCGCGAATGCGGCCCAAGTCCGGCTGGCTTCAAATGCGCCCTGCAAGATCGTGAACTCGCCGATGAACCCGTTGAGCAATGGCAAGCCCGCCGAACTCAGCATGGCAAAGGCGAACACGATCGAATAGACCGGCATGACGTGCGCCAGCCCGCCGTATTCCTTGATCTCGCGGGTATGACGCCTTTCGTAGACGATGCCCACGATCAAAAACAACATGCCGGTGGAAATACCATGATTGATCTGCTGAATCACGCTGCCCGCGATTCCATTGGGATTCAGGGCGAAAATGCCCAGGGTGCAGAAGCCCAGGTGGCTCACCGAAGAATAGGCCACCAGCTTCTTCCAGTCCTTCTGCATCAGGCTGACCAGTGCGCCATAGATGATGCGGACGATCGAAAGGCCGGCCAGCACCTGGACGATGGTGGGGGTGATCGAGGCCTCCGGCAGCAACGGCAACGAGAACCGGAGGAAACCGTAGGTTCCCATCTTCAACAGCACGCTGGCCAGAACCACCGACCCCGCTGTGGGAGCCTCCACGTGCGCGTCCGGCAGCCAGGTGTGGAACGGGAACATGGGTACTTTGATGGCGAAGCCGAGGAAAAACGCCCAGAAAACCCACTGCTGCATGCCGAGGGGCAGGTTGAGCTTCATCAATTCGGAGATGTCGAAGGTGTAATAGCCGAACTGCTGGAAGTGCTGGAAGTAGAGGGTCAGAATGCCGAGCAGCATAAGCACGCTGCCGGCCAGGGTGTACAGGAAAAACTTGATGGCGGCGTAAAGCTTCCGCGGACCGCCCCACACGCCGATGATGAAGTACATCGGCACCAGCACCAGTTCCCAAAACACGTAGAACAGGAAGAAGTCCAGCGCCAGGAACACGCCGATCATCCCCACCTGTTGCAGCAGGAACATCGAGTAGTACTCTTTGAGCCGCTCTTCAACGGCGTTCCAACTGGACAGGATGGCGAGGAAGCCCACCAAGGTGGTCAGCATCACCAGGAGCAGGCTGATGCCGTCGATGCCGATCATGTACTTCACGCCAAGGCTGGGGATCCAGTCCACCTTTTCCAGCATCTGGAAGCCGTCGGCGTTCTTGTCGAACCGCCAGACCAAGGGGAGCGAAACCAGGAAGCCGGCCAGCCCGGCGATGTTCGCCCAGACCTTGATCAGGGTCTTGTTCGACGACGGCAGGAACAGCAGGACCAACAGCCCGGCCAGCGGCGTGAACAGGACGATGCTCAGCAAGTGCTCGTTCATATCAATGCATCAGGAACCAGGCGAGCAGAGCCAGAATGCCGCCGACAAAGACCAACGCGTAGGCCTGCACCAGGCCGGTCTGGACGATGCGCACCGGGAAACTCGCGATCTTGACCAGAAACGAAAGAAGCCGCACTGAGCCATCGACGATCCAGGTGTCCCACCAGATGGAGAGGGTCGAGGTGAACCTGGTCAACCGGCCGGCGCCGTTAACCCCGCCATCGACGACTCCACTGTCGAACTTGCCCAGGGCGGCGCCGCCGCCTTTGGCAAGGCCGTCGATAAACAGGAAGCCGTAAATCTCGTCGACGTACCACTTGTTGAGCAGCGTGGTATACAGCCGGCCGCTGGCGCGCGCGATGGATTCAGGCAATAGCGGCCGGTGAATGTAGAGGTGCCGCGCCAGCCAGATTCCGCCGAGCGCCACGGCGACCGACAGCAGCATCAAAGCCCACTCGATCGAGGCGGAATGGTGGTGCGCTCCCTCGGCGGAGTGGGCGGCCACGCTGGGGACCGCGTGCTCCAGCCAATGCTCGAAGGTCCGGAAGGCCTCCGGGAAGGCGCTCCAGAGCTTGGGCACGCCGATCCAACCCGCCAACACGCTGCCCGCGGCGAGCACCGTGAGCGGCACGGTCATGGTGCGCGGCGATTCATGGATGTGTGCCACCGTGTGTGCGTCGGCCCGCGGCGCGCCGTAGAAGGTCAGGAACATCAGCCGCCACATGTAGAACGCGGTCATCGCCGCCGTGATGAGGCCGACGATGTAAAGCGGCTTGGAGCCGATGGGCGAACTGAACACCTGCCACAGTATCTCGTCCTTGGAAAAGAAACCCGCCAGCCCCGGGATTCCCGCGATGGCCAGCGAACCGATGAACATCGTCCGGAACGTGGTGGGAATCTTGTCCTTGAGGCCGCCCATCCGGCGCATGTCCTGTTCGCCCGACATGGCGTGGATCACCGATCCGGAGCCGAGGAACAGCAAGGCCTTGAAGAAGGCGTGCGTGTAGAGATGGAAAATCGCCACCCAATAAGCGCCCACGCCGAGCGCCATGAACATGTACCCAAGCTGGCTGACCGTCGAGTAGGCCAGCACGCGCTTGATGTCGGTCTGCACCAGCGCGATCGAAGCCGCCAGAATCGCCGTGAATCCGCCGATGACGGCGACGACGGTCGCGGTGGCCGGCGTCAGCGTGAACAGCGCATTGGAACGGGCCACCATGTAGACGCCGGCGGTCACCATGGTCGCGGCGTGGATCAGAGCCGAGACCGGCGTGGGGCCTTCCATGGCATCCGGCAACCAAACGTACAGCGGGAACTGCGCCGATTTACCGGTGGCGCCGACGAACAACATCAGCGCCATTAGGCTCAGGACGCCGAAGCCCGCGGCCTCGGCTGCGAATTTCCCGCCCGCCAGCGCCTGGTTGACGTCCAGGAACCGCACCGAGCCGAACACGCTGAACATCAACAGCATGCCGATGATGAAGCCCGCGTCTCCAATGCGATTAACGAGAAATGCCTTGTTGGCGGCGTCGCCCGCCGACTTCTTGTGAAAGTAGAACCCAATCAGTAGATAGCTGCACAGACCGACGCCTTCCCAGCCGACGAACAACAGGAGGTAGTTGTTGGCCAGCACCAGCATCAACATGAAGAAAACGAAGAGGTTCAGATATCCGAAAAAGCGGTAATACCCGCCTTCGTGCCCCATGTAGCCGATGGAATAGACGTGGATGAGAAACCCGACGAAGGTGACCACCAGGATCATCACCGAGCTGAGCGGGTCCAGCAGAAAACCCCAGTCGGCTCCGAAGCGCGCCAGGGTGCCGTCCGCCATCTTGAACGGCAGGCCTGCCACCCAGGTGTGCAGAATGACTTGGTGAACCCTCTCCGCCTTGGAGGCCAATTGCAGAACCGCCCCCGCGGAGAATACCAACGAGAGAAGCACCATGCCCGGGCACAGCAGGCTGATGACGAATTTTGTGCCTGCCGCCTGTGCGTGGGCAGGCACGTCGCCCGTGTGGCCGTGTCCGCCGCCCGCCGCCTGCGGGTCCAGTTTCCGGCCGACCAACAGCATCGCCGCCGCGCCGGCCAGCGGGAACAGCGGAATCAGCCAGATCAGGTCGAGGAAATTCATCACCAGGTCCCTACCACTTGAGCAGGTCCACCTCGTCGGCCTGCACAGTCTCCTTGTTGCGGAACAGCGCGATCAAGATTCCCAGGCCCACGGCCGCCTCGGCCACCGCCACCGCGATCACGAAGATCGCGAAAACCTGCCCGGTCACCTGCTGGAGGTGGCGCGAAAACGCCACCAGATTGATGTTGACGGCATTCAGAATGAGTTCAATCGACATCAGGATCACAACGATGTTCCGGCGCGCCAGAACGCCGATGGTTCCGATGAGCAACAGCGCCGCGCTCAGGATGAGATAGTGAACCGTGGTGATCGGGTAGAGCATCAGACCCTCTTCCTCGCCATGATGACCGAGCCGACGATCGCCACCAGCAGCAGGATGGAGGCGAGTTCGAAAGGCAGCAAGTATTGCGAGAACAACACGTCGGCGATCCGCTCGGTGTTGCCTTCCGTCACGCTGGCAGCCGCCTGCGGCGCGGCCAACCGGAAGGCGCCGGCGCCCCGGCGCAGGAAGTACATCACCACCGCCCCGGTCGCCAGCGCGCAGGCCAGCGCCACCCACGACTGCTTGTTGAACTGGCTCTGCCGGGAAGCCTGGTCCAGGTTGACCAGCATGATCACGAATAGGAACAGCAGCATGATGCCGCCGACATAGAGCACGATCTGGACCGCAAACAAGAACTCGGCGTGTTGCAGAAGAAACAGCCCGGCGATGCCGCCGAGCGACACAATTAACCACATGGCGCTGTGCACGGCGCTGCGGCGGGTGACGGTCAGCACCGCGCCCGCCAGGGCCAACAGGGCGAACACGTAAAAGAAAACGGCCTCAGTCATCTCAACACCGCCGGGTCAATACTCATAGCGGGACGGCTTGGGGCCTTCCTCCAGCATTTCCCGGTCCCAGATGGCCCCTTCCCGGCTGAAGGCCGCCATCTCGAAATCCTGCGTCAACTCCAGCGCGTCCACCGGGCAGGCATCCTCGCAAAGCCCGCAGAACATGCAGCGGGACGTGTCGTATGTAAAGGTCGTCAGTTCCTTGCGGCGCGTCTGCTCGTTGCGCTCGCTGGAAACCACGATCAGGGATTCCGGACAGGCCAGCGCACACAGGTTACAGGCAATGCACAGCGTCTCACCGGTGTCCGGGTTCGTGTTCAACCGCGGCGCTCCCCGGAAGCGCTCGGCGATCTTCGGCATCTCGGCCGGATATTGCTCGGTGACGATGTTCTTGGTGGGCTGGTAGCGGAACGTGGCGCCGAGACCTTCCAGGAGATCGACCAGAAAAACGGTCCGCAAAAACTTGCGCATTCCCATCCCTTAACGGTCCACCTCTCCCAGCACGATATCAATCGTACCAATGATCGCCACCAAATCCGCGATGAGCGAGCCGCGCGCCATGCGATCCAACGACTGGAGGTTCACGAATGAGGGCGGACGGATGCGAACGCGATACGGCTGGACCGAGCCGTCGCTGACTACAAAATACCCCAACTCGCCTTTCGGCGCCTCCAGGGAAACGTAGACTTCGCCCACCGGCGGCTTGATCACCTTCGGGACCTTCGCCATGATGGGGCCTTCCGGCAGTCTGTCCAGCGCCTGGCGGATGATCCGCACCGATTGCCGCATCTCCTCCATGCGAACCAGATACCGGTCGTAGGTGTCGCCGTTCTCGCCAGTGGGGATATCAAAATCGTACTGGTCGTAGCCGCTGTAAGGCTGGGCCTTGCGGAGGTCCCATTTGACGCCCGCCGCGCGCAGCATCGGCCCGGTGACGCCGTAGGCCTTACAGTCTTCGGCCGAAAGAACCCCGACGTTCCTCATGCGCGAGATGAGGATTCGATTCCCCTTGAGCAGCGTATCGTATTCCGCAAACCGGGGCACGACCCAGTCGCAGAACCGCCGGCATTCCTCGACGAACCCTTCGTGCAACTCGTATTGCAGCCCGCCGATGCGGAACGCATGGGTGGTCAGCCGCGCCCCGCAGTACTTTTCGAAGATATCCATGATGTACTCCCGCTCGCGGAACATCCACATGAGCGGGGTGGTGGCGCCGATATCCAGGCAGTGCGTCCCCAGCCAGACCAGATGACTGGAGATCCGCGTCAGTTCGGCCAGAATCACGCGGATGGCCTGGGCGCGCGGGGGCGCTTCGACACTCAGCAGCTTTTCCACCGCCAGGCAATACCCGAGGCCGTTGGAGACCGCCGCAACATAGTCGGCGCGGTCCACGTAGGGTACGTACATGGCGTAGCTGCGGTTTTCGCCGATCTTTTCGAGGCCGCGATGGAGGTAGCCAATCACACAGTCGGTGCCGAGCACGCGCTCGCCGTCAAGTTTGACGACGACGCGCAGCACCCCGTGGGTCGAAGGGTGCTGCGGCCCCATGTTCAGGACCAGTTCGGTGGAATCGAGATAGGTCGCGTCCGGCATTTTACTGTCCGCTTTCGATGCCGACGTGCTCGCGCACCCAGGCCGCGTCCTGCTGGAGTATCGAGTAGTCTTTCCGCAGCGGATATCCCTGCCAGTCGTCCGGCATCAGGATCCGGCGCAGGTCGGGGTGTCCATCGAACTCGATCCCAAACATGTCGAAGACCTCGCGTTCCAGCCAATTGGCAGTCAGGTGAACGCCCACCGCGCTGGGCGGGCGGAAACCGTCCGCGATCCGCGTCTTAACACGGACTCTCTGGTTGCGGGAAAAACTGTAGAGGACGTAAACCAGGTCGAAACGCTCGGGGCGCTTGGGGTAGTCCACGGCGGTTACGTCGACCAGGTAGTCGAACCCGCACTCCCGTTTCAGAAGGTCCAGAATGGGGACGGCGGCCTTCGGCGCGGCCACCAGGTAGTCCTGGCCGAGTTGTGTGGCACATTCCAGAACGTCGCCAGCGAAATTCTCTCGAATCAATCGGGTAGTGTCGCTGTCCCACGGCGTGGAGGGCGCCTGAGGCGGTCCTTTCGGGGCGGGTGGCGCGGCGGGTGCGGCCGGGGTGGCCGCCTCCGGCTTCGGCTGGTCAGCCATAGGGAATCCAGGAAATCACTTCAGCTTACCGGGCGGCGTTCCGGGGTGTCAAATCGTCCGAATCGGCAGAGTGACAACCAAGGGCCAACCTGCCGATAAGACCCGGTGGGTGTGGACCCCGCCGACAGCGGGGCCGTGTGCCGATGGATCCGCAAGCCGGTCTGTTCGTCGCGCGACAGCCGATCTTCGACCGGCAACTTCAGGTGTGCGCCTACGAACTGCTGTTCCGCTCGGGGATGAGCGAGGGGTTCGACGGAACCGAAGAGAACCTGGCTACAGCGAAGGTGATCAGCGCGGCGTTCTTCTCTCCGGAGCGGGACGACGGGCTTCGAGGCAAACCTGCCTTCATCAATTTTCCGCAACGGCTGCTGGAGGAGGACGGCGGGCTGCTCCTGCCGCGGCACCGGACGGTTGTCGAGGTGCTTGAAACCGTGGAGCCGAACGCCGCTGTCATGGCCGCTTGCTCACGCCTGCGCTCCGAAGGGCACCGGATCGCGCTCGACGACGTGGTGGAGACCAAGACCCGGCACCCACTGAGCCAAGTGGCCGAGATCGTGAAAGCCGACCTTCGCGGGGCCGGCTGCGCCGGGCTGGCCAAGATCGCGTCGCTCTACCGGGGCTCGCACGAACTCCTCGCCGAGAAGGTTGAGACCAAGGAGGAGTTCCGCGAGGCCGTGGCCCTGGGCTACACGATGTTCCAGGGGTACTTTTTCGCGCGGCCGGAGACGTCCGCCACGCGCCAGATCCCGGCGTCCAAGCTCAACTACTTGAGGATTCTGGAGGAGATCCACCGGCCGGACTTCGATCTCCCGGCACTTTCGAGGCTCATCCGCATCGAGTCCTCCCTGTCTTACAAGCTGATGCGCTTCGTGAACTCGGTGCTGTTTTCGCCGGACGCCCGGATCGACTCGGTCGAACGCGCCGTTGCGTTTATCGGCGAAAACATGATGCGGCGGTGGCTTTCGGTCGTCGCCCTGATGGACCTCACCTCCGATAAGCCGCACGAGTTGCTCGTGAGCAGCATGATCCGCGCCCGGTTTGCCGAACTGCTGGCGCCCTGCGCCGGGCTGGCGACGCACGCGGGCGACCTATTCCTGGCCGGGATGTTCTCCCACCTGGACGCGTTGCTCGGCCGTCCCCTGGAGGAGATTCTGGACGGACTGGGGCTTCCCGATCACCTTCTCGAATGCCTGCTCGGGACCTCGCCGCCGAACGACCGGATGGCCGAACTCTGGCGCCTGGTGCTGGCCTACCAGACGGGCAATTGGGCCGAAGCTGGACAAGCCGCGGACGGCGTGGGGATCTCCCTCGCCGGTCTCCCGCCCGTGTTCGCCGCCGCGGTCCGCTGGTCCGACGAATTGACCCGCCAGTGACGCGCCCGGGCCGGAGGCCGCTTCAGGCGGTCGGAGCCCGTTTGCCACGCGGGCCGGCTCCAGAAACGCCGCCGGCCGCCGGCGACGCCGTCACCTCCTGGAGGATTCGATCCACGTCCGCGGAGGAATAAGGGGGATGCTGCGCGGCCAGTACACGGTCTATCTGTTCGTCGGTCAGGTGCTTTTCGCGGCGAAGGTGGAGGATGAACTTCGCCCGATAGCGCTGGTCGGCGGCGATGTAGGTCAATCCGTTCTTCTCCACCGTTTGAATCCAGCCCTTTTCGTCGAAGGCCCGCAAAGTAGTCTCGTCGGTGGACAGATTGCGGGCCGTCCAGGAAACCTGTTGATAGCCAGGCACTCGATGTATGTCTCCTTCCGCCGCCAACGCGGCGCTTGATCATCGGCCACCAGGAGCGAAACGCAGGGCGGACCCGTCCGGCCCCACCGTTCGGGTATTCGCCGGAAAATACAGCATTCCGGCGGCCGGGACAAGGCTTGAAAAAGTCCCGGGCGCACATAGGAATTGGGTTATAGCTAGGATTGCCCTTCGAGGGAAAGGAAGAACCGGACCGCCTTCTTCGCTCTCAACTGACATCTGGTGGAATCGCCGGGCACCTGGAGGCGGAAAAACCACCATCCATGACCCCGCGTTTGACTTTATTATAGCGCCATCCGGGCGGGCGGGCCGCGGCGGCGTTACCGCCCGCTGGAACTCGAAGACGAAGATGCCGGACCCGGGGGCGTTCCCGCCAGTTGCCTGGCGCGCGCCAGTTCCCGACGAAACAGCAAGTTGCCGGGAAACTCGGCTTGAAGGCCAGCGAGCAACCGCTCTGCCTCTCCAGGGCGCTTTTCGCGCAGGTGGATCACGGCCATCAGCACCCGGGCGAAGGGCCCGTAATAGCGGCCCTGCTCGGCCACGATGCGCAAGTGCTCCATGGCCTTCGCCTTGTCGCCCTGGATGCCTTGGATTCGCACAAACCAACGCACGAAGAAATAGAGGCTGCCTACCACGTACTCCACCGCTCCCGCGGTCAGGTGGGCATCGTGGTAAGGCGGATCTAGCGCCAGCAGCTTCTGCACGTAGACCTGGCTTTGTTTGGCCAGCGAGAAACTGCCGAGCCGGCGCCTCTCAACCAGAGCGGCGTAATCGGTCACCAGCCCGGCGCACATTCCCTCCGCGAACAAGGCTTCCCGGTCTTCCGGACGCGCTGCGAGCACGACGGCCGCGCGCCTCCTGGACTCCTCGATGAGCCGGAAGAACTCGGTCCTGGCGGCCGGATCGGGAGTGAGCCTGCTCCGGTCGATCACGCGGTCGTCGTCCTCGAAGAAGTCAATTTGGAGGATCTTCAGGCGGTCCATCTCGGCAAACAGAAGCGCAGCGGCCTTTGCCGAGTAGGGTACTGGGTCCTCGGGGTGTTGCAGGATTTCGCGGTCCAGGATGGCGTTTGCACCGGGGAAATCGAACTCATACATCCGCACGAAGGCGCGGCCCACGGCCGTGGAGGTGTCCACCTTGGCGAACTCCGCGCCCAGCCCGCAGGCTACCGCAGCGAAAGCGATAAGAAGCCGCAAGTGCGAAGTATACACTGCGGATGTCCGCCTCCGCTGCCCCCTACAGTACACTGGGTCCATGAGGTCGATCTTTCGGTGTTTTGGGCTGGCGGCATTGCTGGCGGCGGGCCTTTCCGCCCAGATTCAGGGCATTTCCGGAGAACGAATCCGGGCCCACGTGAAGTTCCTGGCGAGCGATCTGCTGGAAGGGCGCGGCGTCGGCGTGCGCGGCGGGGAGCTGACGACCGAGTATCTGGCGGCCCAGTTTGCGCTGGCGGGAGCCGAGCCCGCCGGCGACAACGGGACCTTTTTCCAAAAAGTGCCACTGGTCGGTGTGGAACCCGCCCCGGATTGCCGGCTCGCGGCCGAGTCCCAAGGCAAGACCGTGTCGTTCGACTGGCTCAAGGACTTCGTCGGTTCCAACTACAGGCAGCGCCCGGCCGACCAGTTCGACGCTGAGGCGGTGTTCGTCGGCCATGGCATCGTCGCGCCCGAGTTTCAGTGGAACGATTTCAAGGACTTCGATGTGAAGGGCAAGGTCGTGGTCCTTTTCACGAATGAACCGGCCTCTACGGACCCCAAGTTCTTCGGCGGCCGGGCCCTCACCTACTACGGCCGTTGGACCTACAAGTTCGAGCAGGCCGCGCGTGCCGGCGCCGTTGCGGCGATTCTGATTCACACGACTCCGACCGCCGGCTACGGCTGGGACGTGGTCCGCAACTCTTGGAGCCGCGAGGAGCCTTTCGTCAAACTACCGGCGGGCCGGCACGAACTCTCGCTGGCCGGGTGGGTTACCGAAGACGCCGGGCAGCGGCTGTTGTCCCTGGCCGGCCGGAATGTGGCCGACCTGTTGAAAGCGGCCGGGTCGCGCAATTTCAAGCCCATCCCGCTCGGAATCCGGATTCGTGGGGCTATGAAAAGCAAGGTTCGCGAGATCGACACCGCCAACGTGGCCGCCATCATTCCGGGCAGCGACCGGGCGTTGAGAGACCAGGCGGTGATCTTCAGCGCCCACTGGGATCACTTGGGAATCGGCGAGGCGGTGAATGGCGACGCGATCTACAACGGAGCCGTGGATAACGCCACCGGCTGCGCCATGCTCGTCGAGATCGCGCGGCTTTGGGCTTCCCTCGATCAGAAACCGCGGCGATCGGCGCTGTTCTTGGCCGTTACGGCGGAAGAAGGCGGATTGCGCGGGTCGGAGTACTACGCGCGCAACCCCATCGTCCCGCCGGGCAAGACGGCGGTCGCCCTGAACGTCGACGCCGTGTTTCCGTTCGGGCTAACCAGGGACGTTGTCGTAAACGGGGCCGAGCGGACCACGTTCTGGCCGCAGGTGCAGGAAGCAGCGGCCCGTATGGGCCTGACGATCCGGCCCGATCCCCGTCCCGAGCAAGGCTCCTTCTACCGCTCCGACCACTTCCCGTTCGCTCAGGCCGGCATTCCCGCGTTCACCGTGGACGAGGGCGATCAGTACGTGGGGAAGCCCGCCGGATACGGCGAACAGCGATTCGAAGAGTACAACGCCAAGCACTACCACCAGCCATCCGATGAGTACAGCGACGAGTGGGACATGGCGAACATCGAGCAGATCGCACGATTCGCATTCCTGCTCGGGCAATCGGCCGCGAACCTGGAGAAGTTGCCGACCTGGAACCCTGGCGATGAGTTCCTCGCGGCCCGGGTGACCAGCGGCGTGAAGTAATCCGCGCGCCTTTATTGGGACGGGGCCGGGGCCGCCGGGGGTTTCGGGGCGACCGGATCGGGTGTGGCGTAGTAACCGGTACGGGTTCGCGCCACGGGACTGCCCGGCCCGTCCACCCGCACGCGAATCGTGAGATAGGTCCCATCCAGCGTGGAGTTGCTGGGGGTGTCGGCGATCGTGTACTGATTGCGGAGTTCGTGGGCTATCGTCGAGGCCAGTTCGTTCACCTCGGCCAGGTCTTTCGGGAAGTAGGCCGCGCCGCCGGACGATTCGCAGATCGCGGTAATTGCGCGGCGGGCCCGTCGCGCCGAGGAGCGGTCCTCGTCGCTTAGCAGGCCGATGACATAAATGAGCACCTCGGACTGCTGCGCCTTTTTGACGAGTTGCTCCAGGTTCATGGAACTCGCGTTGTCGTCGCCGTCGGTGACTGCCAGGATCACCCGCTTGTCGAGTTTGCCCTCTTCCTTCATGTAGTCGATCGACATGCTGATGGCGTCGCGCATCGCGGTGCCGCCGCGCTGATCGATCCGTTCGAGTCCCTCCTCCAGTTTTTCGAGGCTGTTGGTGAAGGGGGCGTCCAGGTAGGCTTCGTCGTTGAAGTTTACGATGAAGACCTGGTCCTCCCGGTTCGACTCCTTGACCAGATTGAGTGCGGCGCGTTCCACCATCTCGCGTCTCGGCCGCATGCTGGCGCTGTTGTCAATCACGAGGCCCAGCGACACGGGGATGTCCTCGCGCCGGAAGAACCGAATCTGTTGCTCGGCGTTATTCTCGAAAACGCGAAACGCCTTCTGGGGGAGATTTGTGACGAGTTTTCCGTTCCGGTCGGCGACGCTGGCGTGCAGTACGACTAGCCGGGTGTCGGAACGAAAGACGGCCTCCTGGGCGGATGCGGCCAGAGATACAAGGATGGCGGTGGGGAGAAAGAGAGCGTTATTGAGCCGGAGCATAGTAGCCAAGCCGCCAGAAGGCCCGCAGCGGCGGAAAGCCGCGGGGTTGGACGACGCGGACCCTCACGCGGCGGTACTTGCCGTCCCGTTCCCGGTTGGTGGAGGAATACCCGATGACGTACTGGTTTCGCAATTCAATCCCGATCTTGGCGGCGATGTCGGGAAGGTCGTTCAGATTCTCGACCGGGTAGGCGCGTCCGCCGGTCTGCTCGGCGATTTCCGAAAGCAGGCTGGGACCGTTCAACTCCTCGGCGGTCCGCCCGCGGCTTCCGACCGGTTCGAAGATGCCGATGCCATAAATCTGCACGTCTGCTTCGCGCACCAGGTTCTTAACTTCGCCTTCGGTATAGCGGCTGCTGTTGTCGCCGCCGTCGGAGATCACCAGCAGGGCCCGGC
>CAZVIK010000016.1:30029-34091 GCA_964627045.1 uncultured Solibacteraceae bacterium
TTTCGTTTTCAAAAAATTTCACTTTTGGTTTGGGCCCCGGGTTTTTTAATTGGCTTTTGGTTTTCGGGGGGGGTTTTTGCCCCCGTTGGTGTTAAACAGCATGGGCCGGCGGGGGTTATTCGCCTTTCTCATTTCGTGCAGGGCCAAATAGACGGCGTCGAGCAGCGCCGTCTGTCCGCGGCTTTGGGTAAAGGTGATCCGGTTCTGGATCTCCTCGGTTTCGCGCGTGAAGCCGACGGTCAATTGCGGGGCCGAATTGAACTGCACCAGAAAGAACTCGTCATCCGGGTTGGCGGTGCGGCAGAATTCGGCCACGGCCTGCCGCGACTTCTGAAGCTTGTTTCCCATGCTCCCGCTGGTGTCGAACACAATGCCGGCGGAAAGGGCGGAGTCTTCGCTGGTGAAATGCGAGATTGCCTGGTCCACGTTGTCTTCGGTGATCCGGAAGAAGTCCTTATCCAGGCCGGTGACGACGCGGTTGAGCGGGTCTGTAACTGTCACCGGGATCAGCGTGAGCATCGTGTCCACGCGGATGTTGGTCCTTGGCGCATCCAGGGAAGGGCCTCCCAGGTTGGTATCCCGGGGCACGATGTTCACTCTCGGCGGCGGCCCTTGGGCGGGTAAGGCGGCGGGATCCTGGCCGCGCACACACCAACCTGCGACCACCAAAACGGCAACCCCCAACGAGGCGAGTCTGGCTGGTTGGCACTGGACCACGTCGACTCTCCCGAGTACCTCTTTCTGGCTTCGAGTATAACACGGAGGTTTCGGATTCTATGGTATGATCGAGCGTGCCGCTGGAGATCTTGGGCGTTATCCCCGCCCGCCACGCCTCCTCCCGTTTCCCCGGCAAGCCACTCGTCCCCATCGCAGGAAAACCGATGCTGCAGCACGTTTGGGAACGGGCTTCGCGCGCGCGCACGATCGGCCGGTTGGTGGTGGCCACCGACGACCCTCGGATTCTGGACGCGGCGCGGGCTTTCGGGGCCGAGGTCCGGCTGACGCGCCCGGATCACGTCTCCGGCACCGACCGTGCGGCCGAGGTGGCCGCCGGATGCGGCGGCGATCTGATCGTCAACATTCAGGGGGACGAACCGCTGATCGAACCGGCGGCCGTGGACCAGGCGGTCGAGGGCCTGCTTGCGTCGGCAGGCGCCTCGATGGGGACGCTGAAGAAACGGATCGGCGATCCGGACGAAGCAACCGATCCCAATGTGGTGAAGGTGGTGTGCGACCGCGAGGGCAACGCGATCTATTTTTCGCGCGCCCCGATTCCGTTCTCCCGTTCGGGCGAGGCGGTCCGCTACAAGCACATCGGGCTTTATGTTTACCGGCGTGAATTGCTGTTGCGCTACCCGTCTCTGCCGGTGGGTCCTCTGGAAGACGCCGAGAAGCTGGAGCAGTTGCGGGCCCTGGAAAACGGGCACAAGATTCACGTTGTGGAAACCGGCTACGATTCGTTGGGCGTCGACACGCCCGGCGATCTCGAGCGGGTACGGGCGAGGGTTGAGGCCGGTCTGGCCGCAGGATAAACGATCAAAAAATGGCCAAGTACATTTTCGTGACGGGTGGCGTGGTGAGTTCGTTGGGGAAGGGAATCGGCGCGTCGTCGATCGGCTGCCTGTTGGAGAGCCGGGGCCTGCGCGTCGCGTTGCAGAAGTTCGATCCCTACCTCAACGTCGACCCCGGCACGATGAGCCCGTTCCAGCACGGCGAGGTCTTCGTCACCGACGACGGCGCGGAAACCGACCTCGACCTGGGCCATTACGAGCGGTTCACACACGGCGAGCTCACGCAGGCGAACAACGTCACCTCGGGACGCATTTACGAACGGATTATCGCCAAGGAGCGGCGCGGCGACTACCTTGGCAAGACCGTTCAGGTGATCCCCCACGTGACCAATGAGATCAAGTCGGCGATTCTGAAGGTGGCCGGCGGCGTAGATGTCGTGATCGTGGAGATCGGCGGCACGGTGGGCGACATCGAGTCGCTGCCATTCCTGGAAGCGATCCGCCAGATGCGCCACGAGCAGGGACGCGAAAACACCCTGTACGTGCACGTCACGCTGGTGCCTTGGATCGCGGCGGCGCACGAACTGAAGACCAAGCCCACACAACACAGCGTCAAAGAACTGCGGGCCATCGGGATTCAACCGGACGTTCTTCTCTGCCGCAGCGAGCAACCGTTGTCCAGGGACCTTCGCGAAAAGATCGCATTGTTCTGCGACGTCGACGTGGATGCGGTCGTTGGGGCCCCCGATGTCAGTTCCGTGTACGAGCTGCCGCTCGCGTTTGCCCAGCAGGGCGTCGATGAAATCATCCTGCGCCTGTTGCGGATGGAGGCCGGCGCCCGCGATCTGGCGGAGTGGACGGCGATGCTCGGCCGTCTGAAGAACCCCTCCCGCGAGGTGGATATCGCACTGGTCGGCAAGTACGTGCTTTATGAAGACGCCTACAAGAGCCTGAAGGAGGCCCTTCTGCACGGGGGCCTGGCCCACAGCGCGCGCGTCAACATCCACTGGACCAACTCGGAACGTCTGTTGTCGGAGGATGCCGACGCGGTGTTGGGCGGCTTCGACGGGGTGTTGGTGCCCGGCGGCTTCGGCCATCGCGGCGTCGAGGGCATGATCGAGGCGATCCGCTACGCCCGCGAACGCAAGGTGCCCTACTTCGGCATCTGCCTGGGTATGCAGACGCTGGTCATCGAATTCGCGCGAAATGTGTGCGGTTTAACGGATGCCGACTCGACCGAGTTTAACCCGAATTCGCCATACCGCGTGATCTACAAACTTCGCGAGTTGACCGGTGTCGACGAGATGGGCGGCACCATGCGCCTGGGCGCCTATCCTTGCCAATTGACACCCGGGAGTCTTGCCGAGCGCGCGTACGGTGAAACCGGGATTAGCGAGCGCCACCGTCACCGTTACGAGTTCAATCGCGAGTTCGAGCCGATCCTCACCCAGCACGGGCTGCGGCTGACGGGCCGGACGCCGGACGGCGTCTACGTCGAGATCTGCGAAGTCCCGGATCATCCCTGGTTCCTCGGTTGCCAGTTCCATCCCGAGTTCAAGTCGCGCCCGCTGGAGCCGCACCCCCTATTTCGGGCCTTCATCGGCGCGGCGCTCGACTATCGCTCCGGCCGTGGCACGCCGGCGGCCGGAAGGAGTTCGCATGCCGGTTGAGTTGACCACCCCCGCGGGCCGGCGAATCGATCTCGGCGGCGGCGCGCCGGTGGCGCTCATCGCCGGGCCGTGCGTGATCGAGAGTGAAGAGCATGTCCGGTTTTTGGCCGGCGAGATCGCCCGGCGTGTGGGGACCTTCATCTTTAAGGCTTCCTTCGACAAGGCAAACCGCAGCAGCGTTTCCAGCTATCGCGGGCCGGGGCTGAAAGAAGGCTTGCGGATTCTCGCCGGTTTGAAGAAGGAAGGCTATCCGATTCTGACCGACATCCACGAGGCTTCCCAGGCGGAAGCGGCTGCTGAAGTGGCCGACGTGCTTCAGATTCCCGCGTTTCTGTGCCGCCAGACCGACCTGTTGGTCGCGGCGGGACGTACCGGGCGAATCGTCAACCTCAAGAAGGGGCAGTTCGTGGCGCCGCAGGACCTCCGGCTGGCGGTCGACAAGATCGCCTCTACCGGCAATACCCGCATCCTGACCACCGAGCGCGGGGCGTCGTTCGGCTACAACAACCTCGTCGTGGACATGCGCAGCTTGGCCATCATGGCGAAGTTCGGCTATCCGGTGGTGTTCGACGCTACGCACAGCGTTCAATTGCCGGGCGGCGCGGGGGATGTGTCCGGAGGCCAGCCCCAGTTCATCGAAACGCTGGCGCGAGCGGCGGCGGCGGCTGGCATCGACGGGCTCTTCATCGAGGTTCATGAAGCCCCCGAGCGCGCCAAGTCCGACGGAACCAACGCCTTGCGGCTGGAGGAACTTGGGCGCCTTTGGGCCAAGGTCCGGCAGATCGACGCGCTCGTCAAGTCGGCGGCCTTCCTCCACGCCTGAGGGGGTTCGCGCGTCTAATCAGGTGGGAAGGTGTAGCCTATGGATATGCCGGAGAGAA
>CAZVIK010000017.1:0-6626 GCA_964627045.1 uncultured Solibacteraceae bacterium
CGAACCGCAACCTGCTGCCCGTCGACCAGCCCTATCTCGGTCAACTCCACGGCCAGCCGCGAGGTGCCCTTCGCCTTTCCGGCCTTGACCGCCTCCACCACGCGTCCCCCCACCGTCTGGCCGCGGCGCGCCACGACGTACCCGTTGGCCACCAGCGGTTGCACCAGACTGGCGGTAAACGCGTCGCCGGCGGCACTCCGGTCGCTGGACAGTTCCTGGTCCACTCGGACGGTGATCCAAGTGCCGGCCGGCAACGTCAGCGAGCGGGCGGGCAGGGCCTCTGGGGGCGCATCGGGTCTTGCCGGGGATTCTCCTCCGAACCTGCGCCAACCGCCGGGCTCGGGATCCGGCGGCACGGCGTTTTCCTGCGCGAGCAGGGCGAGCCCCCCGCCAAACACGGCCAAAGCCAACGGAACCGTTCTTCGCAACGATCTGTTCATGGACTCAAACCTCCAGACGCCGGTTTGGAGTGCAGGCGCGTTGCCACATCACAAGTCTCTTGGATTCAACACCCGGCGTCCGCCGCCGTGGCTGCGTTCAGCCGCCGGTGGTGGCTTTCGGCCAGCCGGGAACCGTGCAGCGTCCGGTGGTGTCTACTCAACCGGCTGCGGTGGAAGTGGAAGGTTGGGCGCCGCAGGCCGGAAGGAGGTGCGTCATGTTCGAATACGCCGTTGTGGACGCGACGGGCCACGCCGTGCGGCCCGGCACCTTCATGGCGTCGATCGCCGGCGAACTCGGGCTGGTCGGACTCGCGATTCTGTTGCCGCTGGTGTTTGTGGACGCGCTGCCGCAGGCCGCCTGGCTGCTGCAGCACACGCCGCTGGTCGGACCGCCGCCCGCCAAGCCTCTGGACCCCATCATGATCGACACGGCCGCGCCAACGCCGCCACGGACCGCCGCACGGGAGACGCGGCTCTACGAGCCGCTGAAGTTCCCTTCGAAGGCGGCCATCCTGATCGACGACCCCGTGGCCGCTGCGCCGCCGCGCGAAGCTGCCCCCGTGTTGTACGGGCTTGGCGACGCCGCTTCCGCGCTGCACCCGGCCCTTGAAGAGACGTTACGGTTGCCGCCGCCGAAGCCCTCGTCTCCCGTGAAGACGCAGCCTCCGCCCACGGAAGCCGCGCCGCCGCTGTTGCGGGTCGGCGGCAAGGTCCGCCCGCCGGTGCCCGTGTTCACCCCGGCGCCGGAGTATCCCCCTTTGGCGCGTGCGACGCGTGTGGAGGGTGTCGTAAACCTGGAGGCGATCATCGCGGCCGACGGAACGATTCGAAGCCTGAAGTTCGTGAAGGGGCACGCACTGCTGGCCGCCGCGGCCATCGCGGCAGTTCGCACCTGGCGCTACACGCCCCCCACGCTTAATGGGGAGCCCATTGAACTGGAAATGTTCGTGGACGTCAGGTTCAAACTGAACAACTGAAGGCGGGGTTTGCGGGGGCTTGCGCGCGGCAAGCCCCCGTCAACGCCACTTTCCCTGCGGTGGCTCTTCCGATCGGCCTAACGCAATTCCTTGACCTTCAGATTCCGGAACTCGATCCGGTATCCTTCCGCTTCCAGGCCGATGTAGCCCTTGGCGACCTCCATGTCGTTCAATACCGTGGTCACGTCGCCGTTCACCCACAGCGTCATTTTCGGCCCCTCGGCGCGGATCTCAAAGACGTTCCATTCGCCCGCGGGCTTAACACGGTTCTCCTTCACCTGGTCGCGCAGGTTCACGCGCTGGAGGGCGCCCTTGACCGGCGTGCTCCCCATTAAGAACCCGCCGCTGGCATCGCCGGTCTGCGCCTGATGCCAGATGGTGCCATCGGCGCTGTTGCGCGCGAACACGCCGCTGTTGTAACCCTTGCCATCGGGAATCGGGACGAACCGCCATTCGGCGTGGAAGATGAAATTCTCGAGTTCCCGGTCGTAGCGGAAGAACTCGTGGCCCTTGTCGCCCTCGCACACGAGCAGCCCAGTGGGATCGAGCTTCCACTGCGAAACCGGGTTCAGGGGTTCCTTGCTCATGAACGGCAGCCGCGTCCACCCCTGCATGGTGGAGTTCGGCATTACGTCCGTCCATCCCGTGGGGTCGGATTGCAGCGCGGAAGGGGTCTGCGCCCAGCAGGCCAGCGACAATACGAATACACTAAACAGTAAACGTTTCATTGAGTTTCTCCCAGTCTTCGGCTTCTCCAAACTTGTAGCCCTTCACCTGTGGCTCGATCGCGCGTACCAGCCCGCACAACACGCTGCCCGCGCCAACCTCGACCACCGACGTGACGCCCTGCGCCGCCAGGTGGCGGACCGTGGCCGTCCAACGAACGGGATTCGGCACCTGCTCGAACAGCCCGGCGCGCGCCTCGACCCCGGTGCGGATCTCCCGGGCCTGCCAATTGTTGACCAGCGGGTAACGCAGGTCGGCGAACGGCGTTTGTTCCAGATCGACAGCCAGGCGCTCCTGCGCGGGTTTCATCAGCGAACAGTGGAACGGCGCGCTTACCGGCAACTGTATGGCCCGCTTGGCGCCCGCCGCCTTGGCCAGTTCCATCGCCCGCAGCACGGCGGTGGCATGGCCGGCGATCACCACCTGGTCGGGGGAATTCAGGTTCGCCGCCGAGATCACGTCCCCCTGCGCCGCCTCCGCCAGAACCGTCTCCAGTTTCTCCTCCGGCAACTTGAGGATAGCGGCCATCGCTCCCACACCCACCGGCACAGCCTCCTGCATGTACCGGCCGCGGTTGCGGACCAGCCGTACCGCATCGGTGAACGTCAGGCTGCCCGCCGCCACCAGCGCCGAGTACTCGCCCAGACTGTGTCCGGCCACATACGCCGGTTCCAGTCCCTTTTCCCTCAAGACGGCGAACGCGGCGGCCGATACTGTCACCAGAGCAGGCTGCGTATTTTGAGTCAGCCGGAGATCTTCTTCGGGCCCCTCGAAGCAAAGCTTGGACAGAGGAAAGCCCAGGGCCAGGTCGGCCTGCTCGAAGACCCGGCGTGCGGCGGGGTAGTTGGAGTACAGGCTTTTGCCCATGCCCACGTACTGGGAGCCCTGTCCGGGAAATAGGAATGCGGTTTTAGACATGGTCAAGGTCCAGGTTAGCAGGGATCGGCGTCGATTTCCGCAATCGTTTTTCGGTGGAACGCGTCTTATCGAGTGAACGGTCGGTTTAACGGAGGAGAAAGGGATGAAACCGGCGACTGGGAGCGTCAGCGTAGCGAAGAGTCCCGTGTATTGCCTGATCTGCACGCACACGGTTGAGGCGGATGTCATTCCGGTGGGGAGAAAGGTCTCGGTGAGGCGTGGGCAGAAGTGCCCGCGTTGCTCGTCGTCGCTAGACGCGGCCTACGTCTTGGTCCAGACGCGCGCGGCCTAAGTGTTCGTGGATGCAGCAGCCCGGGCGGATCGCGTTCGAGGCGATGCACACGCCCACGCAAACGGCGCGCGGAAAACGGCCTTCACCACCAGACCTCAGCGGTGGAACGCCATCGCGCCGAACGTGACGACGCTCGCCTCGTCGATATTCCACTGGCCGTAGCGGAGGACCCGGCCGCGCGCGCCCGGCATCGCCCTCAGGAAGGTGTACAACACCGAGGCGCCGCACCAGCGCAAGCTGTCGCCGCCGCGCTGAATGTCGGACCAGAAGCCCTCGGCGTCGCCGGCCTCGATGCGCTCCAGCCGGAACCTGTCCCTGGAGGAGACCCCCGTCATCTCGCCGCGGTCGGCCACCACGGAGAAATCGTCGCCATAGCGGCGGCCCTGATGGGCCAGGTCGATGCCGAGCACCCAGAACAGCCGGTTCCCTTCCCTTTGCGCGATGCCGCGCAGCGCCTCGAGGAACCGGGCCACGCCAGGATCGTCCTCCGGAAGGCCGCCCTGGACCATACTCCGCAGGTAGGCGCCGCACAGCACGGGCAGGATGCGCACGCCGGCTCCGAACAAGTGCTGGAGCACCAGCACCTGGAACTCGATGGAATGCTCGACCGAGTGGTGGTAGTCCTCCATTTCCGCGCCGTCCGGCGCGAGGGCGGCCATTTCTTCGACCAGATCCACCGCCGTCACAGCAGTCCCCAGCGGGGTCTCGAACGGCTTGCGGGTCAGGCCGAACTTCTCCGGAGGACCGTGATGCGAGGTGCCCAGAACGACGAAGGTGCGGTCGTTCAATTCAGGCGGGAGCGCGCCGTAGGCGGCCTGGTAACAGGAATGACCGCCTTCGAAGCTGACGTGCGGCGCGGCAATCCCGGCCAACTCCCCGAGAGCGCCCTGGCCATCCCCGCCCGTTAGTATGCCGCGCAGCCCGGCGCGGAGCAGTTCCGGGTCGCCGGGGTAGGCGGCGCCGGCATGCGCCGCTCGGCGCACGGGAGACTCCGCAAACTCACGGTGCCGGGCTTGCCGCAGGCCGTCGTAGACGCCGTCTTCGAGGAATCCCGCGCGGCTGAGAGAATCGATGAGGTTCGATTCCAGATCGCCGACCTGCAACTCGCCGGTGATGCGAACCAGCATCTGGCGCAGATCGAGGTCGGTCCCCTCGCCGTCGAACAACGGCAGGCAGCCGACCAGCGGGGGCGGGATGATGACGCTGACGTCCGTGTATCCGAGCCCGTCGCGGATTAGAAGGCCCGGACGGTCCTCGACCGGTGACGGCAGGAAATCCAGGTTCATCCGCAGCCGCGGCAGGGTTCGCGCCATCGTTCTTTCATCTTAGCGGCCCCGTGGCGGGCAGTGCACCGGCCGCCGGTGTGACCGATAATGGTTGCATGAGGTTTTACGGGCGGATTCTGCCGCTTTCCTTGATCGCCGCCGGGCTCGGGCTGGCGGCCGATGTCGAGGTGATCGAACAGATTGTCGCCAAGGTGAACGGCGAGATCGTCACCACGGGCGAACTGGCGCGCATCCGCCGGCTGGTGGCGGGAGAGTTCCAGAAGCAGGGGATGCCCGCCGATCAGATCGAGCGCGAACTGGCCGAGCGCGAAAAAGACCTCCTCCGCGATCGCATCGACAATCTGCTTCTGGTCCAAAGGGCCAAGGAGTTGGACTTGAACGTCGAGAGCGAATTGACCAAACAGTTCGCCGAAATCCAGCGCCGCGCCAAGATCCCGGACCAGGACAAGTTCCAGGAGTACATCCGCGAGCAGACCGGCATGAGCTACGAGGACTTCCGCCAGCAATTGCGCGAAGACCTGATGAAGCAGCGGCTGATCGGGCAGGAGATCGGCTCGAAGGTCAACGTGCCTCGCGCCGACATCGAGGCCTACTACAAGGCGCACCCCGACGAGTTCATCCGCGAAGAGCGGGTGTTCTTGAGCGAACTGCTGGTCTCGACCGTGGGCAAGGAGCCATCCGAGATTCCGGCGCTCGAGAAGAAGGCCAAGGACCTGGTGGAGCGAGCGCGCAAGGGCGAACGGTTCTCCGATTTGGTGCGCGACAACTCCGACGCCGAATCGGCCCGCGACGACGGGCAGTTGGGCGCCTTCCTGCGAAAAGACCTGCAGGCCCAGATCGCCGACACCGTCTTCGCCCAGGACCGCGGCTTTGTGACCGATCCGATGCGGGTGCCGAACGGCTTTCTGATCCTTCGGGTGGACCAGAAACATAACGCCGGCCTGGCCAGCCTGGACGAGGTGGACGCCGAAATCTCGCAGCGGCTAGCCGAGCCAAGGGTCCAGCCAGCCATCCGCGCGTTCCTGACGCGTCTGCGCGGGGACGCTTTTCTGGAGATCCGCGAGGGCTATGTCGATACGGGCGCGGCGCCGGGTAAGGACACGCGGTGGATCGAGGCGGCGCAACTGAAGCCGGAGACGGTGACCAAGGAAGAGGTCGCCAGCGAGCGCCGGCGAGCGCGTCTTTTCTGGTTGATTCCGATGCCCTACGAAACAACGCCTGGCGTCGTCACGCGCCCGGACTAGCCCGGCCAAACCGAATGAAGTCGCCCTACATCAGCGAGCTCCAGCAGAACCAGCAGACGACCGGTGTCTTCCTGGTGTTGGCCAAAGAGGTCCGGCAGAAGAAGAACGGCGATCTGTACCTTTCGCTTCAGCTTGGAGATCGCACCGGCGAGGCCGACGCCAAGATGTGGGACAACGCCGCCGAGGTGGCCGAGACGTTCGGATGCGACGATTTCGTGCGGGTGAAGGGCGTGCTGAACCTCTACCAGAACCGGCCTCAGTTTACGATTCACAAGCTCCAGCGCGTGGAGGAAGCCGAGATCGACGTGGAGGATTTCTTCCCGCGCTCGGCCCGCGACCTGGACGAGATGTACGCGGAGCTTCTGGGCGTGGTCGCCACCGTCGGGAATCCGGCCCTGAAGGCCCTGCTGGAGGCGGTGTTCGGCGACCCGGAGGTGGCTCGGTTGTACCGCCGCGCTCCGGCCGCCAAGACCGTTCACCACGCATATGTCGGCGGACTGCTAGAGCACACGTTGTCCCTGGTGAAGCTGTGCCGGCTGGCGGCGCCGAACTACGCGGAGGTCGACCTCGACCTGCTGACGGCGGGGGCGCTCCTGCACGACCTCGGGAAGATCCACGAACTGAGTTTCGACCGGGGCTTCGGCTACACCTCGGAAGGGCAACTCCTCGGGCACATCACGATCGGCATCCGTATGCTGGAAGAAAAGATGCGTCAGATCCCGGAGTTCCCGCCGCGGCTTCGC
>CAZVIK010000017.1:6636-32849 GCA_964627045.1 uncultured Solibacteraceae bacterium
GTGGTATAAAATTTTGGTCTTTTACCGTTTTTCCCCCGCGGGGTTGCCACGTTGGTTTAAAAATGGTGTTGAGCCACCACGGGCAGATGGAGTTCGGCTCGCCCAAGGTTCCGCTATTCGCCGAAGCAGTGCTGCTGCATTTCCTGGACGATCTGGATTCCAAGATGGAGTGCGTGCGTGCGGCAGTGGTGCAGGACCGGCAGATGAACAGCGAGTGGACCGGCTACAACCAGCCGATGGGGCGCAGCATTCTGAAGAAAGACCTGTACCTGAACGGTCCGGTGCCGCCGCCGGGCGAGGCACCCGCCGCAGGCCGCCCGGATTCCGCTCCGGCGGCGGCGAAGCCCGCGCCAAAGCCGAAGAGCGCGACCCCGTTCGGTGAAAAGCTCCTTGGCGCTCTAAGCGGGCCGTCCGGCCAGGAGATCGTGAAATGAGGCGTCCCGCGCCGCCAAGGGAAATCCCGCCGCCGCTCGAACTGGAGTGCCTGAAGGTCTTGTGGAAGGTCGGGGAGGCTAGCGTGAAGGACGTGCGCGCGGACCTGGCGCCGAGCCGCAACCTCGCCTACACCACCGTGATGACGCTGCTGGACCGGCTGGTGAAGAAGGGGCGCGCCAGCCGCCGGAAGTCAGGGCGGTTGTTCCTCTACACACCACTGTTGCCGCAGGAAGACGCGCGACGGTTCGCCGTTCAGGACCTGGTGACCACCCATTTCGGCGGGTCTTACGAGGACTTGATCGCGTTCTTGAACGGGCAACCGGCAACCGCCGAACCGCCACCCCCAGCGGCGGAAGACCGGTTGGACACGGCCCTGCTCTAACGGCGGCGCCGCCGCCCGGAGCGAACGCCGGAGGGGCTACCAGACGACGCCGCGGCTTGTCAGATCCCTCTCCAGTAGTTCGCGGGAAAGGAACTGAACCGCGTCCAGGCCGCAGGCGATCGCGCCTTCGACGTTATCGGCGCGGTCGTCGGCAAAGAAGATCTCACCCGGCGCGCATCCGGCGCGCGCGATGGTCTCCCGGTAGATCCCGGCTTCGGGCTTCCGCATTCCCACATCGAAAGACAGCACGAACTCGTCCAGGTGCCGGAGGATGGGGTAGCGTTGCCGCACGAACTCGAAGTGGATGCTGTCGGTGTTGGATAGCAACAGCATGCGATAGCGGGCGTGCAGGCGTTCCAGCATCTCCTCCGGGAGCAGGGTCTCCGGAAAAAAGATGCTGCCCCAGATGTCGCGGAACTCGTCGAGCGAGACAGTCAGGCCAAGCGCTTGGGACAGCCGGGCGGCCACGTCCTCGGGCGTCAGGCGGCCGCGTTCGAAGGCGTCGAACACGGCGGCGTCCTTGATCCGCCGCCGGACCTCTTCGGGCGCGTGGGGGCAGACGCGGGCGAACGCCTCGTAGCCGCGCTGCCAGTCGAAGGGGATCAGAACCTTGCCCAGGTCAAAGACGATTGTGCGGATCAAGACCCAGTGTAGCAGCGGCGTGCGGCTTGACAGAGAGCTTAAAAAGGTACACCCTTGTCAGGAAGGAAAGGTGGACTATGGCATCGAGAATGTTCGAGAACCCCGCTGAGTTCCAGAAGGAAGTCGCCGCCCTGATCGAGATCATCAAGTCGAAACCCGTCGCCGAAGCCGAGCCATTGGTCGCCGAGTTTAAGAAGAAGTACGCCTCCGGCGCCGAGATTGTCAGAGGGGCGGATTGCGTGGGGTGCACCACGTGTACGTATTGCAGTTTCTGCCCCGCGCTGGCGCCGGCCGTAATCGCCGGGCACAGCATGTACGTGTGGGCTTTCAACGGCTGAGCCCCGGGCTCTCCCGCGCGACGGAGTCCCAGAGGCCCGTCGTGGCGGCCGAGGCCGAGGTGTTCCCTGCCCCATGACAACCGCGAATCGATACCCGTACGCCGGCGAAGACTGGCTGCTGCATCACCATCCAAAAGGCGGGCAGATCAAGCGCGAGCGTGCGCCGGATGACGCGTCGCAATCGGGAATCTGGGACGTCACGCCGCTGGCGATCTCGACGCTGTTGCTTTGCGATGGGACCCGCACGCTCGAGCAGGTTTTGCGGGAGGTGGACCGGAACTGCGAGGGGACCGGATTCTCCGCGCTGGAATCGGCGTCCGGTTTTCTGGTCGAAGCGCTCAAGCTGGGTGTGCTGCGTTTCCAGGACGCGCCGCAATCAAGGCCGCTGAAGGTGAAGGGGTCGCAACAGGTCTACTACCCGCTGCACGTGTCGGTGGAACTCACCGACGTGTGCAACCTGCGTTGCCCGCACTGTTACCGCGAGGCTCACGACGGCAACAAAGGCTACTTCCCGACCGACGCCCTGTTGGAGGTCCTGCGACAGATGCGCGACAAAGGCGTCGTGAGCCTGGAGTTTTCCGGCGGTGAGCCGACGTTGCACCCGGATTTCCAGCGGATCATCGCGTATGCGCTGGAGAATTTCGGTGCTCTTTCCGTACTGACCAACGGCACGACGGGCATCGAAGAGCTTCCCATCACGGCGGACCAGGCGTTCCGCGAGAAGGCGATGGTGCAGGTGGACTTGGATGGATGCACGGCCGGGGAACACGAGCGCCTCCGCGGTCAAGCGGGGTCCTTTGAAGCGTCCATGCGCGCAATCCGGAGCCTCGCCGCGCGCGGCGTGCGAGTGCGGGCCGCCATGGTGATCTATCCCGGCAACCTGGGATCGATTGAACTGACCTACCGGCTGGCGAAACAACTGGGTGCGACGTGGTTCGCCGCGAGTCCCGTCATCAGCCTGGGACGAGCGCCCGACAGCCTGCTGCTCTCCGGCCCGCAACTTGAAGAGGCCATTCGTGCGCTGGATGCGCTTTCTCAGGCCGATCCCGAGATGGTGCGAAGCTCGGAGGAACTCAAGCGCATTTCCGGGAAGCTGTCGAGCAACTGCGGCGCAGGGTCGCGCGCCGTGGTCCTGGCTCCCGACGGGCAGATGCGGATCTGCTTCCTGGTGAACAAGCGTCTGGCGCCGTTCAAGAATGTTCTCGACTGCGGAGTCGAAGAGGCGCTGCGCGGCGCGCCGCTGGAGTTCTTCCACACGCTCGATCCACCGGGACCGGAGTACTGTGGCGAGTGCTCCTACGGCATGTTTTGCGGCGGATGCGTGGCCCGGCCGCTGATCGCATGGGAGCGTGCGGTGCAGAGCGATCCGGCGTTCCAGTGCGCCTGGAGCGACGCCACGGGCTTCGGCAAGTTCCTGGGGGTTTCGCCGCAGCAGCGGCTCGCTTGAGCGCGCCGCGGTTCAGATTCGCGCCAGATCTTCCAACCTGAGGCGCCCCGTGTAGATCGCCATGCCCAGCGCGGCGTGGACATTCATGCGTTGAAGCTCCCGGACCTCGTCGAGCGTGGTGATGCCGCCGGCTGCGGTTACTTCGTGCGACGTCGCCGCCCGCAGGCGCCGGAACCACTCGAGGTTGGTGCCCTGCAACATTCCCTCTTTGTCGACGTAGGTGCAGAGGAAGCCGGAGCAGTAGGGTTCCAGCCGTGAGATCACATCCTCGGCCGTGAGGGCGGTCGCTTCGCGCCAGCCTTTGACGACGATCCGCCCGCCCATGGAATCGAGCGCGACGAGGAGCTTGTCCGCACCCACCGCAGCGGCGACATCCGCAAGGAAGGGTTCGTTAATTCCGTCGCTGCGGAATGCGGCCGTGCCGATGATGACCTTGTGCGTGCCGTGCTGGACGAGCCTGCGGGCGCGCTCCACCGTTCTCACTCCACCACCGGCGCGAATGACGGCGCGCGAGGCAAGGTACTCGACGATCGAGTCGTTCGAGCCCTGGCCGATGGCGGCGTCCAGGTCGATCACCTGGATCTCGGGAAACGCCGCAAACTCGCGGAGCATCTCATCGGGGCTGCCGCCCTCCAGGGCCTTGCGGCGGCCCTGCACAAGCTGGACGACCTTGCCGTCCATGAGATCGATGCAAGGAATGATCATGCGCGCCTCACCGGAATTCCATTCCCGCTCAAGTGCAGCTTAAGATCGTCCACGGTGTAAGTGCCGTAGTGGAAGATGGAGGCGGCCAGTGCGGCGTCGGCCTCGCCCTCGGTGAGGACGCGGTCGAAGTCCTCGGGCTTGCCCGCGCCTCCTGAGGCGATCACCGGAATGTGCGTGGCGCGGGACACCGCTCTCGTGAGTTCGCAATCGAAACCCGTCTGCACCCCGTCGGTGTCCATCGAGGTCAGCAGGATTTCGCCCGCGCCGAGCGACTCGCCGCGAGCGGCCCACTCGACGGCGTCCAGGCCCTCGTCGTCGCGGCCCCCGCGCGTGTAAACGGTCCACGCACCGGGGGCGCGCCGCTTGGCGTCGATGGCCAGCACTACAGCCTGCGCGCCGAACTCGAGGCTGAGCTCGGTGAGGAGTTCGGGCCGCCGGATGGCCGCGGTATTCACGCTAACCTTGTCGGCGCCCGCCATGAGGATGCGGCGCGCGTCGGCCACCGAACGGATGCCGCCGCCGACCGTCAACGGGATGAAGACCTTCCGCGCGGTGCGGGCCACCACGTCGGCCATGATTTCGCGGTGGTCGCTGGAGGCGGTGATGTCGAGGAAGACCAGTTCGTCGGCGCCCTGCTGGTTGTAGCGATCCGCGAGTTCCACCGGGTCGCCCGCGTCGCGCAAGTTCACGAAGTGAACGCCCTTCACCACCCTGCCGGCCGTGACGTCGAGACAAGGAATAATGCGTTTGGCGAGCATCCTAAAGCTCCACGAAGTTCTTCACGATGGCAAGCCCCACGGGGCCGGACTTCTCCGGATGGAACTGCACGCCGAAGGCGTTGCCGTCTTCAAGCAACGCCGTGTAGGGCAACGTGTAGGTGCAGGTGGCGGCCGTCGCCGGGGTCACCGGGGCATAGAAGCTGTGCGCGAAGTAGACGAAAGGCGAGGGGCTCGCGCCCGCCAGCAGCCGCGAGGGCTTCGTCAATTCCAGGTTGTTCCAGCCCATATGCGGCACACGGGCGTCAGCCGGAAAGCGGCGCACGACGCCGGGATAAAGAGCCAGGCCACCGACCTCCGGCGCTTCCTCGCTGGACTCGAACAACGCGTGCAGCCCGAGGCAAATCCCCAGAAACGGCACGCCCGCGCGAATCCGCTCGATGAAGGTCCCGCGCACCTCCATCTCATCGAGCGCGCGCATGATCTGGCCGAAGTGGCCCACTCCGGGCAGGATGATCTTGGACGCCGCGCGAAGCCGGGCTGCATCGCGGACCAGTGTGTAGGAGGCGCCCACTTCGGCAAGCGTGTTTTCCACCGAGCGAAGATTCCCGGCGCCGTAGTCGAAGATTGCGATCATAGAAGGCCTTTGGTCGATGGCAGTTGCCCGGCGAGCCGCCTGTCCCGCGACACCGCGAACTTCAAAGCGCGCGCGAAGCACTTGTACACCGCTTCCAGTTTGTGGTGGCTGGACCGTCCGTACATCACCTTCACATGCACGTTGGCGCCGGCTTGCGCGGTGAAACCGCCAAAGAAGTCCTCGACCAACTCAGCTTGCAAGTCGCCGACCAGGCGCGTCTTCACCAGGTCCTTATAGGCGAGCGCGGGGCGTCCGCCGAGGTCGATGGCGACGACCGCCAGCGTCTCATCCATGGGCATCACGAAGTAGCCGGCGCGATTGATGCCGCGGCGGTCGCCGAGGGCTTTGGCGAAAAGCTGGCCGAGAACGAGACCCACGTCCTCCACCGTGTGGTGCTGATCGACGTCGAGATCGCCCGTGGCCTTCAGCGTGAGGTCGAAGCCACCGTGTTTGGCAAACAGCTCCAACATGTGATCGAGGAATCGGATGCCGGTGGAAATGTCGTACCGGCCCCGCCCCTCGATGGTGAGGCGCCCTTGAATCTGCGTTTCCTTGGTGTCGCGGCGGATGGCAGCGGTTCTCATAGCACGCCCTCCAACTGGTTGATGTCGTCGACCACGGCAAGCGCGCCGTGAGCCTGGAGCAGCGCCACCGTTTCGGCGCGGCGCGGACTCGCAGCAGCGGCGATGCCGTAGAACGGAACGCCGGCCGCCTGGGCGCTGCGCGCGTCGTCGATGGTGTCTCCGATGTAGACCATTCGTTCGGCTCCGGTGAGCGCGGCGATCTTGCGCAGCCCATCGGGTGCGGGCTTGCCGTGGTCCACATCCTCGTTGCCGATGACGGGATCGAACGGCAGCACGGGAGCGAAGCGCGCCAGAGTCAGGCGTGCCTCGGCGTTGGGACGGCCGGTGAACACAGCGAGGCGGAACCTGCGGCTCAGGGCCTCCAGGAGACCCGGCCGCGCGATCCACCGCTCGCGCCGGATGAGCCCGTCGTCGCCGTCGCCGAGGAATAGCGTCTGGAACCGGGCCACCACATCGGCATAGTCGGCGCGGGCGCCCTGGTCCTGGATGAGCCGCGCGGCGACGTCCCAATCGTTGCTCCAGCCGCCGGCGTTCTTCAGGTCCTGAATGAGCTCGTTGGCAATCTCCGCCCCGGTGAAGTGTTTCACCGTCTGGCGAATTGTCTCGCGATAGGACTCGGTCACATCCACCAACACACCGTCCATGTCGAATACCAGAACCTGTGCCGCCATCACCAGATCTCCCCAAGCGCGGCGAGGAATTGTTCGGTCTGCGGCCGCGTGCCTGTTGTGACACGGACGCACCCTTCCAGTTCATAGCTGCGGTCGCGTACCAGTACGCTTCGATCGCGCAGCTTGTCGCGAATTTCGATGGCGCGGGCTCCCGCCTGAAACAGCACGAAGTTGGCCTGGCTGGGGAAGTACGGAATCCCGAGGCGTTCGAAGCCAACGTAAAGCATCTCCCGCGATGCCAGCGATTCGGCCACGTAGCCGCGGATGTACTCGGCGTCGCGCACGGCCTCAGTGGCGGCGGCAGCGGCCAGTGCGTTCACGCTGTACGGCGACTGCGCCTTGTGCAAAAACGCAATATTGGCAGCCTGCGAAAACACGCATCCGAGCCGCATGGCGGCCATGCCGTACACTTTCGAGAACGTCCGGCTCACAAACAGGTTCGGCGCGCGCGCAAGCAGGGGCAGCGCCGTGACGCCGCAGAATTCGTAATAGGCTTCGTCGATCAGGACGGCGGCGTTCGGAGCGGCAGCCAGGATCTTCTCGACCGTTTCGACGCCGATTCCCGTGCCGGTCGGGTTGTTGGGGTTGGCGATAAGGAGCGCCTTGGTCGAGGGCCGAATGGCGCTGAGGAGTTCGTCCAGAGGAAACGACAGATCGCCGCGGCGGTAGTCGAGTTCACGGACACACGCGCCAGCCACGTCGCAATAAAAACGGTACATGGCGTAAGACGGGCGCAGGAGCAGCACGTCGTCGCCGTCGTCCACATACGTATTGACGACGACCTGAATGGCCTCGTCGGTTCCGTTGGAAAGCAGCAGTTGGTCCGGCGCGACACCGAAGAAAGCGGCCAGAGCCGGCCGCGCTTCGGTGTACTCCGGATACACGGCCAGGCCTTCGGGCGAGAGGGCGCGGCGAAGGAACTCGACTACGCGCGGCGAACTGCCGACGGTATTCTCATTGAAGTCCAGGCGCAGCTTGGAGGCGCGGCCGCCGGTGGGCGGCGAGTAAGGCGCCATGCGGACAACGGCCTGGCGCGGTCGCGGACCAGGATTCATTTCAGCCACGGAGGCGCACCTCTACGCTGCGGGCGTGCGCTTCCAGGCCCTCACTGCGAGCCAGGGTGGTGATCGCCGGGGCCAGGCGGTCCAGCGAACGGCGGCTCAACTCCTGCACCGAGATGATCTTCACGAAATCGGCGGAAGACAGCCCCGCGCGCACCCGAGCCTGCCCCGAGGTCGGCAACACGTGATTCGGGCCGGAAGCGTAATCGCCCGCCGCTTCGGGGCTGTAGGGTCCGATGAACACGCTGCCCGCCGAGGTGATCGACGGAAGCAAGCTACGGTCCGGGATGTTCAGGTGCTCCGGCGCGAACCGGTTGGAAACTTCGACTCCGCTCGCCAGCGAGGGCGCGAGAATGATGGCGCTGTTGTTCCGAATGGCGGCCGACGCGGTGGGCGCCGTGGGAAGCGTCTTGAGTTGCCCGGCGACCTCTTTCTGGACCGTCGCAGCGAGGCGCCTGCTCGTGGTCACCAGCACGGCGGAAGCTTCGACGTCGTGCTCGGCCTGGGCCAGCATGTCGGCCGCAATGGCTTTGGGGTCGCCGTCCTCGGCGAGGATCAGAATTTCGGTTGGTCCGGCGACGAAGTCGATGCCGACCACCCCGGCCAGCAGTTTCTTCGCAGCGGTCACGTAGATGTTGCCCGGCCCGACGATGCGGTCCACGCGCGGCACCGTTTCCGTGCCGAACGCGAATGCCGCGATGGCGTGCGCTCCGCCCATGCGGAACACGCCGTCCACGCCGAGTTGCCGCGATACGCCCAGGATCTCCGGCGAGGGCCGCGGCGAGGCAACGAAGGTCTTCGGGACACCGGCGACCTGTGCCGGGATCACGGTCATCAAGACAGTCGAGGGGAGCGGATACCGGCCGCTCGGGACATAGGCCGCCATGGCGTTCAGGGGGCGCACGACATGGCCCACCCGCTGGCCGTCGCTCAGGCGTGCCGAGACGGGTTTGGGAAGTTGCAGGCGCGCGAAGTCGCGTATGTGCCGCGAGGCTTGGCGGACGGCCCTCCGGAACGCGGCGGGCAACGATTCGTAGGCGGCATCCGTCTCCGCAGGAGGAACCGCTACGGACGTAACCCGGCGTCCGAGCCCGTCGAGCTTCCTCGCGTAGGCTAGGAGTGCGCGGTCGCCGTTCTTTCGAACGCTCTCGATGATGGGAGCGACCGTCCGTTCGGCCTTCTCCAGGCGCGCCGAGCGCCGCTGAAGGAGGCGGTCCGCATCGCGATATTCAATGATCCGCAGCATAGGTCACATCACGATCTTGTTCAGGGGGTACTCGACGATGCCTTCGGCGCCGGCTTCCTTCAGCCTTGGGATGATCTCGCGCACGGTGGATTCGTCGAGGATGGTGTTCACCGCCAGCCACTCGTCGTCGCTGAGGTGGCTGACGGTGGGTTTCTTTAGGGCCGGCAGAACACCGAGGACGGGCGCCAGCCGGCTCTTGTGGACGTTGAGCATGAGACCGACCTTGCCGAGCGCGCTGATGGCGCCTTCCAGAAGCATGCGCATGTCTTCGAGCTTCCGCCGCTTCCAGGCGTCCGCCCACGCATCCTTGCTAGCGATGAGTTGGGTATTGGATTCCAGGACGGTTTCGATGATGCGCAGCTTGTTGGCGCGCAGGCTCGAGCCGGTCTCGGTTACTTCCACGATGGCGTCGGCCAGCTCCGGCGGCTTGACCTCGGTGGCCCCCCAACTGAACTCGACTTTGGCCTTGACGCCGTTGCGCTCCAGGTAGCGGCGGGTCGCGGCGACCAGTTCGGTGGCGATGATCTTGCCTTCCAGATCCTTCACGCTGTGAAAGGGCGACGCGTCGGGGGCCGCCAGAACCCAGCGGACTTTGCCGAAGCTCTGCTTGGCGTAGATCAGGTCGGCGACAGTCACGACCTTGGCTTCCGTCTCCTCGACCCAATCGCGGCCGGTGAGTCCCGCGTCCAAAACGCCGTCTTCAACGTAGCGCGCCACTTCCTGGGCGCGGATGAGCATGCACTCGATTTCGGGGTCGTCGATGGCTGGGAAGTACGAGCGGCTGCTGGTAGTGATGTTGAAACCGGCGCGGCGGAACAGGTCGATCGTCGCCTTCTCCAGGCTTCCCTTGGGAATGCCGAGCTTGAGTTTCATTTCTTCCCTCCGTAGGTCTGGTTGGGGTCGTAGGTTTTTGGTTCGGTCACCGCCCATTCCCCGTTCTGCAACGTGCGTGAAAAGCAGCTCAGGAAGCCTTCGTGGCAGACGCCGGGACCGAGGGACTCGACGCGGACCAGCACGGTATCGCGGTCGCAATCGGTGCGAATCTCCTTGACCACCAGGCGGTGGCCGGAGGTCTCGCCCTTCATCCACAACTTGTTCCGGGTGCGGCTGAAAAAGGTCGCGAAGCCGGTCTCCACGGTCTTGCGAAAGGCCTCCTCGTTCATGAAGCCCACCATGAGGACGAGGCCCGTGGCGAAGTCCTGAATCACGGCCGGGACCAGGCCGCCTTGCTTTTCAAAGTCCAGGTTCATGCGTACACCAATAAAAAATGCCCGCCGCGACCGCGACGGGCAACCTTTCCGAATCTCTTTCAGGATTGCGTATAGCTCAGCCCGTCGCGGCGTTGGCCCGGTGGTGATGGTGATGAACCCTGGCGACGGACATGTTGACCTTGAGGAATTCAGTATAGCACGGGTTTACAGTTCGCGGCGGTTTTCCAGCGATTTCGACATGGTAACCTCGTCGGCGAACTCCAGGTCGCTGCCCACGGGGATGCCCATGGCGATGCGCGACACCTTGACGCCGAGCGGCTTCAACAGCCGGGCCAGGTAGGCCGCCGTGGCCTCGCCTTCGACATTGGGATTGGTGGCGATGATGGCCTCACGCACTTCACCGCCCTCCAATCGCTCGAGCAGGCTCTGGATCTTGAGCTGATCCGGACCGATGCCCTTGAGCGGCGAAATGGCCCCGTGCAGAACGTGGTAGAGTCCCGAAAACTGGCGCGTCGTTTCCACCGGAAGGATGTTGTGTGGCTCCTCGACCACGCAGATCACGGCGCGATCCCGGTGCGGGTCCGAGCAGTAAGGGCACAGTTCGCTGTCGCTGATGTTGTTGCAGACCTGGCAGAGGCCCAGTTTGGTCTTAACGTCGAGCACGGCCCCGATCAGGCGCTCGGCGTCTTCCTTCGATCCGCGCAGGACGTGAAACGCCAGTCGCTGCGCCGACTTCTGCCCAATCCCGGGCAGCCGTTTGAATTCCTGGATCAGCCGCGCGAGCGGCTCGGCAAAATCCGGCATGGCCTAAAAAAGCCCCGGAGGCAGGCCGAGTCCGCCGAGGATACCGCTGGTCTTCTGCTGAACCGCCTCGTCCACTTTTTTGGAAGCCTCGTTGCACGCGGCCATCACCATGTCCTGCAACATCTCGACGTCGCCGGCGACCTCGGGGTCGATCTTAACCGAGAGCACGCTTTTCTGTCCGCTCATGGCCACAGTCACCATGCCGCCGCCGGAGGAAGCCTCGACGCGGATCTGGGCGATCTCCGCTTGCAGGCGATCCTGCATCTCGCGGGCCTGCTTCATCATGTTCTGCATGTTGCCGGGTAGCTTCATGGGTTCTCCTCGGTCTATTCTTTCAAATCGCGAACCGCGCGTACCTGGCCGGGGAAGGCCTCGCGGAAGCGCTGCACCTCGGGATGGGCCAGCGCGCGGCGGGTGAGTTCCTCGTCGCCCTCGGGAGCCGCGGCAGCCGGCGGAGGCGCGGCGCCGCCTTCCACGAACGCCACGGTAAACCGGACCGCCGTTTCGCCGAGGTGCTGGAACGCCTTTTGCAGATCGGCGTTGCGCAGCGCCAGCTTGAAATCCGAGGGTGTCTGAATCTTCAGCCCTTCGGGCGTCTCGGCGATCTGCGAATGGTGGATGGCGTCGGCCGAGTAGGCCATCTTCAAGTCGGTAAAGGCGCGGTGCAAGCGGCCCTGCCAACCAACCGGCGCACCCTGGAGCTTCGGCGAGGCCGCCAGGGCGGCCTGCGTCTTCGGCGCGGGCTTGGGTTGCGCTTTGGGGGCCGGCGCTCGGGGAGCGGGCGCACTGCCCAGGCTCGCGAGAGCTTCTTCAATGGGCAACAGGCGTCCGGCCTGCACCATGCGAAGCAAACCGATCTCCATGTGCAGGCGCGGCTGCGTGGAGCGTTGAAGCTGGCCGAACAGTTCGAGCGCCAGGTGAAGGTAACGGGTCAGGTCTTCTTCGCTAAACGCTGCGGCGATTTCAGCCAGGCGGCCGCGCTCGTCCGGCGAGGCGGCGATCAACCTCGTTTCGCTTCCGGCGATCTTTGCGACGACGAGGTTGCGGAAGAACCCGGCGAGTTCCCGGCAGAAGTGCTGCAAGTTGTGGCCGTTGCGCTCCAGTTCCGCGACGACCTCGATCATGCGGCGCGAATCGGACGCAGTGAGCGCCTCGGTGATCTGCCGCAGCGAATCGAGCGAGAATGCGCCCAGCAGCGCGCGCACATCGGCGGCCTTGAGTTGGGTTCCGCAGCAGGCGATGGCCTGGTCCAGAGCCGAGAGCGAATCGCGTACGCTGCCTTCGCCGGCCTGCGCCAGCACGGCGAAAGTCTCGTCGTCGGCCTCGATCCCTTCCGACGAGCAGATGCGCCGCATGAGGGCGATGACGTCTTCGAACTCGACCGAGCGAAAGCTGAATTGCTGGCAGCGCGAGGCGATGGTGGCCGGGATCTTGTGCGCCTCGGTGGTGCACAGAACAAACACCACCCACTCGGGCGGCTCCTCCAGCGTCTTCAGTAGCGCGTTGAACGCCTCCGTGGTGATCTGGTGGGCTTCATCGACGATGAAGACCTTGTAGCGGTCGCGCGACGGGCGGTAGCGCACGTTTTCGCGCAGTTCCCGCATTTCGTTGATGCCGCGATTGGAGGCGGCGTCGATTTCGATGACGTCCGGGGCGTTGCCGGCGGCGATCTCCAGGCAACTCGAACAGATGCCGCAGGGCGTGGCCGTGGGGCCCTGCACGCAGTTCAGGCAGCGCGCCAGGATGCGGGCGACGGTGGTCTTGCCGGTGCCGCGCTGGCCGGAAAGGATGTAGCCGTGCGCGATGCGTTTCTGAAGGATCGCGTTTTCGAGCGTGGTCTTGACGTGATCCTGGCTGACCAATTCGGCGAAGGACTGCGGCCGGTACTTTCTGGCGATGACCTGGTACATGAGGACGTTTGGCGAAAGTTTGCCAGGCCCCGGGTGATCCGCGGCACACGGGTTAAACCGCTACCGTTGCTTCCTTCCGGACCTGGCGGGGTTTGCAGCCGCCCATTGCACGAAGCCCGGAGCCTGACAATCTCCCATGCTAGCAGACCGGAGAAGCTCGATCCCGCCGAGGAGGCTTCGCGCAGACCGCGCGTGACCGGCGCCAGCCCCTACGGCAGCCGCGTGCTTCCCATCAGGTGCAGGTCGATGGCGCGGGCGGCCTGCCGGCCTTCGGCGATCGCCCACACCACCAGCGACTGGCCGCGGCGCATGTCGCCCGCCGAGAAAACACCGGGCACCGAAGTCATGTAGTTCTCGTCGCAGGCCACGTTGCCGCGCACGTCCAGGTCCAGCCCCAGCGTTTCGATGGCGCCGCCGCGCGCCGGCCCGGTGAAACCCATCGCCAGCAGCACGAGATCGGCGTCCATGGTGAACTCGCTGCCGGGAACCGGCTCGAATTTCGGAGGCGGGCCGACCTTCACCGCGCGGATCTGCTTCACGTGGCCATCGGCATCGCCAATGAAGCCGGTGGTGGCCACGGCCCAGTCACGGATGCCGCCCTCTTCGTGCGCGCTCTCAATGCGCAACTGGAGCGGCCACAGCGGCCAGGGCGTCGATTCGCTGCGATGGTCGGGCGGCTTGGGCATGATCTCGAACTGGCAAACCGAGCGCGCCTTCTGCCGGTGGCAGGTTCCCAGGCAATCGGCGCCGGTGTCGCCGCCGCCGATGATGACCACGCGCTTGCCGGTGGCCAGGATCGGGTCGTGCAGACGGGTAGGGTCGCTCGCCAGGTCGCGGTCCCCCGCCACGCGCTTATTCTGCTGCGGCAGGAAGTCCATGGCGAAGTGGATGCCTTTCAACTCGCGTCCGGGGACGCTCAGGTCGCGGGGTTGCTCGGCGCCGCCGGCCAGGAGAATCGCGTCGAACTCCTCACGCAGGTCCTCGATCGGAACGTTTTGGCCGACATGGGAGCGCGTCTCGATGCGAATCCCCTCGCCGATCAACTGGCCAAGGCGCCGGTCAATCACGCGTTTTTCCAGCTTGAAATCCGGGATGCCGTAACGCAGCAGGCCGCCGGGACGGTCGGCCTTTTCGAAGACCGTCACCCAATGGCCGGCGCGGTTCAACTGCTGCGCCGCCGCGAGACCCGCCGGGCCGGAACCGACGACGGCGACACGCTTGCCACTACGCTCGGGCGGGGTTTCCGGGCGAATCCACCCCTGGTGAAACGCGTGCTCGATGATGGTCTCTTCGATGAGCTTGATGGTGACGGGCGGCTCGTTGATGCCGAGCACGCAGGCGGCCTCGCACGGCGCCGGACACACGCGGCCGGTGAACTCGGGGAAGTTGTTGGTCGAATGCAGGACGCGAATAGCCTCGCGCCAGCGGTCGCGGTAGACCAGGTCGTTGAAGTCGGGGATGACGTTGGTGAGCGGGCAGCCGTTGTGGCAGAAGGGCACGCCGCAATCCATGCATCGCGCGCCCTGCGTGCGGACCTTCTCTTCGGGGAAGTCCTGATACACCTCGAAGTAGTCGTTGATGCGCACCGGTACGGGCCGGCGCTGCGGCGCCTCCCTGGGATACTCCTTGAACCCGGTAACCTTACCCATGGACCACCTGCCTTTCGGGCTGTACGGCAACCGGCGGTGGAGCCGCCGGCACGGCGGCCTCTACCGGCGCGCACCGCGGCACGCCGAGAACCCGTTTGTACTCGTGGGGGAATACCTTCACGAACATCGGAACCAGTTTGTCGAAGTTTTCCAGAACCCAGCGGCCGCGCGGGCTGGAGGTAGCCGCCACGTGTTTGGCGATGATTTCCTGCACCAGGCGGAGATCGTCATCGGCCGCCAGCGGCTCCAGGTCCACGCCCGACCGGTTACAAAGAGAGGCCGAGAACGCGCCGGATTCGTCCAGCACGTAGGCAATGCCGCCGGTCATTCCCGCGGCGAAATTGCGCCCGGTACGCCCGAGCACCACCACCGTGCCGCGCGTCATGTACTCGCAGCCGTGATCGCCGACGCCTTCCACCACGGCAACCGAGCCCGAGTTTCGCACAGCGAAGCGCTCTCCCGCGACGCCGCAGAAGTAGGCCTCCCCGCTGGTCGCGCCATAGAGCGCGGTGTTGCCGATGATGATGTTGTCTTCCGGACGGAATGGAGAACCGGCGGGCGGGAACACCGCCAGCTTTCCGCCGGAGAGGCCCTTGCCAATGTAGTCGTTGGCGTCGCCTTCCAGGGCGAGCGTAACTCCCTTGGCCAGGAACGCGCCGAAGCTCTGTCCCGCCGAGCCGGTAAAGTGCAGACGGATGGTGTCGTCCGGCAAACCCGCCGAGCCGTAGCGCCTGGCTACTTCGCCGCTGAGCATGGTGCCCACGGTACGGTGAACGTTGCGGATCGGGAGACTGAATTCGGCCGCCGCCCCGGTTTCCAGGGTGTCGCGGCACATGTCGATCAACTGGTAATCGAGCGCCGCATCCAGCCCGTGGTCCTGGCTCGTTGAGCAGAAGCGTCCCACGCGCGCCGGAACCTCCGGGCTGAAGAGGATCGAGGAGAAATCCAGCCCCGAGGCCTTCCAATGATCCAGCACGTTCCGCATGTCGAGCCGGTCAGAGCGGCCGACCATCTCGTTCACCGTGCGGAACCCCATTCGCGCCATGATGCCGCGCAGTTCCTCGGCGACGTAGAACAGGTACCGGATCAGGTGCTCCGGCTGCCCGGTGAACTTCTTGCGCAGGTCGGGGTCCTGCGTGGCCACGCCGACCGGGCAAGTGTTCAGGTGGCACTTGCGCATCATGATGCAGCCCAGGCTGATGAGCGGCATGGTAGAAAAGCCGAACTCCTCGGCGCCGAGCAGCGCCGCGACCGCTACGTCGCGGCCGGTGCACAGCTTGCCGTCGGTTTGCAGGCGGACGCGGCTGCGCAAGTCGTTCATCACCAGCACCTGTTGCGTTTCGGCAAGGCCCAGTTCCCATGGACTCCCTGCGTACCGGATGGAGGTGAGCGGAGAAGCGCCCGTGCCGCCGCTGTCGCCGCTGATGAGGATGACATCGGCATGCGCTTTGGCGACGCCCGCCGCGACGATGCCCACGCCGACCTCCGAGACGAGCTTCACCGAGATGCGCGCGCGGGGATTGGCGTTCTTCAGATCGTAGATCAATTGAGCCAGATCCTCGATCGAATAGATGTCGTGATGCGGCGGGGGCGAAATCAGCGGCACACCGGGAATCGAGTGGCGCACCTTGGCGATGACTTCGTCCACCTTGTGGCCGGGAAGCTGGCCGCCCTCGCCCGGCTTGGCGCCCTGCGAGATCTTGATCTGCAACTCGTCGGCGTTAACCAGGTAGTTGACCGTGACGCCGAAGCGCCCGCTGGCCACCTGCTTGACCGAACTGCGCCGGTCGTCGAGGAAGCGCTCTTCGTCTTCCCCGCCCTCGCCGGTGTTCGAGCGGCCCCCGATTCGGTTCATGGCGCGGGCCATCGTTTCATGCACTTCTTTGCTGATGGAGCCGAACGACATGGCCCCGGTGGCGAACCGCTTCACGATTTCCGAGGCGGGCTCCACCTCCTCGATGGGCAGCGGCGTGGCCGCTTCCTTGAACTCCATCAGGCCGCGAAGCGTGCACAGGCGGCGGCTCTGGTCGTTGATAAGGGCGGCGTACTCCCGGTATCCGGCGGCGTTCTCCTGGCGGACCGCGTGTTGCAGCTTGCTGATGGTCTGAGGGTTGATGAGGTGATACTCGCCCTTGGCGCGATACTGGTACTCGCCGCCCGGCTGCAATTCCGCGTCGGCTTCGCCGAGGGGCTGGAACGCGAACTCGTGCTTGCGCCGCGCCTCTTCGGCGATTACGTCGAGGCCGACTCCTTCGATGCGGGAAGCGGTCCCGGTGAAGTAACGGTCCACAACCTGCCTGCTAAGGCCGATGGCCTCGAAGACCTGCGCGCCGCGGTAGCTCTGGAGAGTGGAGATCCCCATCTTCGAGAAGATTTTTAGCAGGCCCTTGTTGATCGCCTTCTTGTAATTCTTGAGGGCGGCTTCAAAGGGAAGATCCAGGCGCCGGGTGGCGCTCATGTGCTCCAGGGTCTCGATGGCCAGGTAGGGATTCACCGCGCTGGCGCCGTAGCCGATTAGCAGGGCGAAGTCCATGACCTGCCTCGGCTCGCCGGATTCGACGATGAGCGCCACCTGGGTCCGCGTGCCTTCCCGGATCAGGTGGTGGTGCACGGCGGAAAGCGCGAGCAGGCTCGGAATCGGCGCGAAGTCCGGGTCGATGCCGCGGTCGGAGAGAATCAGCAAGGTGTAGCCGCTCTTGATGGCCAACGAGGCGCGGCGGCAAAGGCCCTCGACGAACCGTTCGAGTTCAACGTCGCCTCCGTCCACCCGGTACAGCGTGGGCAGCGTGGTGGCCAGGAAGTCGCCCTGGGAGACCCGTCGCAGCTTTTCCAGGTCGTAGTTGGTCAGGATGGGGTGCGGCAGCTTCAGCGTGTGGCAATGCAGCGGCGTCTCATCCAGGATGTTCCGCTCGGTTCCGATGTAGCTGGTCAGCGACATGACCAGTTCTTCGCGGATCGGGTCGATGGCAGGGTTGGTGACCTGGGCGAAGAGCTGCTTGAAGTAGTTGAATAGCGGCAGCGGGCGCTCCGAGAGGCAGGCCAGCGGCGTATCGACGCCCATCGAACCGACCGGCTCCTCGCCCTTGGAAGCCATGGGTCCGAGGATGAAGCGCAGGTCCTCTTCTGTGTAGCCGAAGGCCCGCTGGCGCTCGACGATGGTACCGAGGTCGGTGGGCTGCCAGCGCGGCGGCTCGGGGAGGCTGTCCACCAGCAACTGGTTCTGCTCGATCCACTCGCCGTAGGGTTGCCGCGACCACAGCTTCTCTTTGATCTCCTCGTCGGGCACGATGCGGCCTTCCACCAGGTCCGCCAGCAGCATCTTGCCGGGCTGAAGCCGGCCCTTGGCCCGGACGGTCTCCGGCGCAAACGGCAGCACTCCGGTTTCCGATGCCATCACCAGCAGGTCGTCGGAGGTCACCAGCCAGCGCGCGGGCCGCAGGCCGTTGCGGTCCAGCGTGGCGCCGATGAGGCGGCCGTCGGTGAAGGCGATGGCGGCCGGACCGTCCCACGGCTCCATCAGAGAGGCATGGTATTCGTAAAAGGCCCGCTTCTCCGGCGGCATGTCGGGGTCCTGGTCCCAGGCCTCGGGAATCAGCATCGCCATGGCGTGCGGCAGGCTGCGGCCGGCCATGTGGAGAAGCTCGGCGGCGTTGTCGAACATGGCCGAGTCGCTCCCGCCCGGCGTTTCAATCGGAAACAGCTTGGCAATGTCATCGCCGAAGAGCTTGGAGGCCAGCACCTTCTCGCGCGCGTGCATCCAGTTGACGTTGCCGCGCAACGTGTTGATCTCGCCGTTGTGGCAGATGAAACGGAAGGGGTGGGCCAGCGGCCAGGTCGGGAACGTGTTGGTCGAGAAACGCTGGTGCACCAGACACAAGGCGCTCATCGCCTCGGGGTCCGACAGATCTTTGTAAAAACGCGTGATCTGAGGCGCCAGCAACAGGCCCTTGTAGACGATGGTCCGCGAGGAGAGTGAGGGGATGTAGAAGAAGCCCTTTTCGCGCAGTTCGGAGTTGGCGATCTCGGCCTCGACGCGCTTGCGGACGACGTAGAGCTTCCGCTCCAGGTCCTCGGCGGACGTTCCCAGGCTGCGGCCGATGAACACCTGCTCGATGTAAGGCTGCGAAGCGCGGGCGATCCGGCCAATCGCGTTGGCGTCGATGGGCGTGTCGCGCCAGCCGAGCAGGACGAGCCCCTCTTCCCGCACGACGCGCTCGACGATGCCTTCGCAGTGCAGCCGGTCGTGCCGCTCGACCGGCAGGAAGACCATCCCCACGCCGTATTCGCCGGGCGCCGGGAGATTCATCCCCAGCTTGCCGCACTCGCGGGCGAAGAACTCGTGCGGAATCTGGATGAGCACCCCGGCGCCGTCGCCGGTGTCCGGATCGCATCCGCAGGCGCCGCGGTGCGTCAGGTTGATCAGGATCTCGATGCCCTTGACGATGATGTCGTGCGAGCGCGCGCCCTTGATATTGGCGACGAAGCCGATGCCGCAGGCATCCTTTTCCAGCCCCGGGTTGTACAACCCTTGGGGTGGAGGTAGACCGATACCGATAGCGTGGTGGTTCATACGGGTGCCCTCGACAGGGAGGTGAGATCATTATAGCAGGAACCCAATATAAGTAAAGTGAAGTTTTTGGGATTGCTTTATCGTCTTTGCTTATGATAAGGTGCACTTGTGAAGCTCGAACACCTCAAGCTCTTCCGCGACATCGCCCTGGCGCGAAGCGTCAGCCGCGGCGCGCAGTCCAACGGCGTCAGCCAGTCCGCCGCGAGCCAGCACTTGCAGGAACTCGAGCGCGCCCTCGGCGCGGAGCTCCTGGACCGGAGCACGCGTCCGCTGGACCTGACGGAAGCCGGGCGGCTGTACTACGATTTCTGCCGCGACGTGCTGCGCCGCGAGCAGGAGTTCCGCGGAGCGCTCGACCAGGTGAAGGGGCGGCAGGAGGGCGCCGTGCGCGTGGCGGCCATCTACTCGGTGGGAATCCGCGACATGGCGAGGCTGGAGAGGGAACTGGCTCGCCGCATGCCCCAGGCCGAGCTGGCGGTCGAGTACCTGCGCCCGGAACGGATCTATGAATCGGTCAAGAGCGGACAGGCGGACCTGGGCATCGTCAGCTATCCGGAGTCCACGCGCGAGGTGACGGCTATCCCCTGGCGCGAGGAGAAGATGATTCTCGCCGCGGCTCCTTCGCACCGGCTGGCGGCCAAGAAGACGGTCTCGGTTTCGGACCTGGCGGGCATCGACTACGTGGCCTTCGACAACGACCTTCGCGTGGGCCGCGAGGTGGAACGCTACCTCCGCAAGCACGGCGTCGAAATGAACGTAGTCATGCACTTCGACAACATCCCGAGCATGAAGGAGGCCGTAGCGCTTGGCCAGGGCGTCAGTATTTTGCCGATCCGCGTCCTGGAAACCGACATCGAAGAAGGCCGGCTCGCCGCGATTCCGATCAAAGGCTGCAATCTCGCCCGCCCGCTGGGCGTGCTTCTCCTGCGCCGCAAGAAGCTGAACCGGGCCGCGCAAGCGTTTCTGGACCTGCTGCGCGAAGAGGCGTCGGCCGAAAAGCGAGCTTAGCGGGTCGGTGTAGCGCGCCTCCACGGCGCGGTCTTTTCCGAACCTCCACCCCGGCTAGGGCTGCGCCGGCTGGGGCTTGGGCAGCGGCTTGCGCGGCAGAAGATCCGGCCGGGTGGCGGCGTGGTATGCGAACGATGCCACGACGGCCGACGCCTGCATCAGATCGCCGGGCTGGATGCGTTCGTACACATCTTCATTGGAATGGTGCGTCCGGGTCATGTACTCGAGCGGGTCCTGGATAAACTGGAACCCCGGCAGGCCCACGGCGTCGAAGGACGCATGATCGGTGCTGCCCGTATTGCGGATGGTGAGCGTGGTGAGCCCCATGTCTTTGAACGGCTCCACCCAGGCTTCAAAAACGGGGCGAACCATGTCGTTGCCCTGGAGGTACACGCCCCGGAGCTTGCCTGCGCCGTTATCGATGTTGAAGTAGGCGGATACCTTGGCGTGCTCCGGCTTCAGCGTCATGGTGGCGCGGTCGGCGTAGTGTTCGGCGACGTAGGCGCGGCTTCCCAATAGCCCCTGCTCTTCGGCGCTCCACAGCGCCATGCGCACGGTGCGGTCCATCTTGAGATTGAGCGTCTTGAGGATGCGCATCGCCTCCATCATGATGGCGGCCCCGGCCGCGTTGTCGGCCGCTCCGGTTCCACCCACCCAGGAATCCAGATGGGCGCCCAGGATCACGACTTCATCCCTCTTACGCCCTCCGGGGATCTCTGCGACGACGTTGAAGCTGTCGGTGGGTTCGTCGATGAGGCGCGCCTGCACGTTGAACTCGAGACGCACGGGAATCTTGGCGGCAATCAGCCGGTGAATCCGGTTGTATTGTTCCGCGGAAACGGCGATGGTGGTGGGCGGGAGCGGGTCCTTCGGGTCGCGGGAACCGGCCGAGGTCGCCACCATGATGCCCCACTGGCCACGGCCCCCGGGCGTCAGCACAACCGGTACGCCCTCGTCCTTGAGAAACTGCGTGCGCCGCGCCGTGCGCTCGCGCGCGCCTCGGGCCGGGCCGCCGCGGGGAGGCCCCTGCTGCCCGCCTCTGGGCTCGGGCGCGGCCGACATGCCCGCCAGATCCTCGCTGGTGTAGCGGCGCCCCGGCGGCGTTGTCTGCATGGCGATCTCCTGCAACGGATCGAGCAGGACGATTTTGCCGCGCAGCGTCCCCTTGACCTTATCCATGGCCTCGGTGAGGGCTGCATCGGTAGTCAGCGGAAGCGGCGCGTAGACTGCTTCTCCCGCGACGGTTCCGTTGGTTCCGGGAGTCCAGGGCAGCGGGAAACCGGCGACCGGCGCGGGCTGCGGTTCGAGCAAATTCCCGCTGTACCGCGAGAGTGCCCAGCTTCGCCCGTAGGGGCCCCATTTTTCCTTCTTGACGTTGTCCAGGCCCCACTTCCTGGCCTGCTCGACAACCCAATCCGCCGCCGCGTTGAAGCCCGGCGATCCGGTCAGCCGGGGCCCGTGGACGTCGGCCAGATAAAAGACGTGGTTCATCACCCAGGAATTCTCCAGGGCCTCGGTCTTGATCCGCTGGACGACGGAAAGATCGACGCTTTCCTGAGCAACCAGCACCAGCGCCAACGCCAATCCGAGGGCCAACGCCATGCAGAATCTCTTTCGCGCCATAAGGAGACGAGGATACCAGGAAGGCGTGCGAACCGGGCGGCGGCGGGGATTGACAGACACGAATACTTATTATCTAATAACTATTATCGCTTATGAGTCACCACACTGCTTCCCTCAAAGGGACCAAGACGCATCAAAACCTCAAGGACGCGTTCGCCGGAGAGTCCCAGGCGAATCGCCGCTACCTTTACTTCGCCAAGCAAGCCGACGTCGAGGGTTACCCCGATGTAGCCGGCCTTTTTCGCGACACCGCGGAGGGTGAAACCGGCCACGCTCACGGCCATCTGGACTATCTCAAGGCCGTGGGCGATCCCGCCACCGATCTGCCCATCGGCGACACGCAGGACAACCTGAAGGCCGCCATCGCCGGGGAGACGCACGAGTACACCGACATGTATCCTGGTATGGCCAAGTCGGCGCGGGAAGAGGGCTTCCCGGAGATAGCCGACTGGTTCGAAACGCTGGCGAAGGCCGAAAAGTCGCACGCCGGGCGGTTCAGCAAAGGATTGGAGTCCATCTCCTAGCGGTGTCCAACATCAAGGGAACTCCCGGAGCGGGTCTATGCTACGACCCGAATGCTCCGGTCTACTGGGAACAGGGTGCGCTCCAGCAGGAACTGGAGCGCGCCTTCGAAATCTGCAACGGCTGCCGGTTGTGTTTCAACCTGTGCCCCTCCTTCCCCGCCCTTTTCGACGCGGTGGACAAGCACGACGGCGACGTCCGGAAGATCACTCCGGAGGAGACCGATCGCATCATCGACACCTGCTTCCAGTGCAAGATCTGTTATGTGAAGTGCCCCTACACGCCGGACGACGGGCATGTGTTTCAACTCGATTTCCCGCGTCTGCTGATTCGCGCCAACGCGCAAAGGCGGAAGGCGCGGGGCATCCCTCTGCCCGTCAAGGTCCTCTCCCGGCCGGAGGTGCTAGGCGAGATGGCGCGCCTCGCCCCGGCGCTCGCCAATTGGGCCAACCGGCAACCGTTGGCGCGTGCGGTGATGGAGCGAACCCTCGGCGTTCATCGTGAAAAGCTGCTGCCCGAGTTCCACGGGGAGACCTTCCTGGACTGGTTCCGCACGCACCGCCCCGAGCGCGGCGACGCCACGCGGGCCGTGCTTTTCGTCACCTGCACGATGAACTACAACAACCCGCAACTCGGCAGGGACGTTCTCGAGGTGTACTCCCGTAACGGCATCGCGCTTCAACCCGTGAAACAGAACTGCTGCGGAATGCCCGCCATCGAGGCCGGCGACATCGGCCTCGCGCGCCGGCAGGCGCGGGCCAACATCGACGCTCTGCTCCCGCACGCTCGCGCTGGCAAGAAAATCGTCGTGGCCGACCCCAGTTGCAGCTACATGATGCGGAAGGAGTACCCGGAACTGGCGGGCTGGCCGGAGGCGAAGGAGGTGGCCGCCGCCATCGTCGACGTCTGCGAGTTCCTGTTTCAACTCAAGCAGGAAGGCAAGTTCAACCGCGAGTTCCGGTCCACGCCGGGCAAAATCGGCTACCACCTGCCCTGCCACCTGCGCGCGCAGAATATCGGCTACCGGTCGCGCGACATGATGCGCCTGATTCCCGGCGCGACCGTCAAACTGGTGGAGCAGTGCTGCGGCCACGACGGCACCTGGGCCATGAAGAAGGAGTTTTTCCCGCTTTCCAAACTCGCCGGCAAAAAGGCCTTCGACGAATTGACCGCCGCCGAAGCCGCCACCTTGGCCACCGACTGTCCGCTGGCGGCGGTGCATTTCGACCAGATGATCGGGCGGCGCCCGATACACCCTGTGCAGGTGCTGGCGCGCGCCTATCGCGAAGACGGGTTTCCCGACCGCCTTCCGCCCAAGGAGTCCAATTGATGGAGCCCGTGACGGTCTCTGAAATCAAAAACCTCGCCGAGTATGAGTTGGAACGGGAACGCTGGCGTCCGGTAGTGTTGGCGCTCAAAGACCGCCGCCGTGTCCGCGTCGGCGGCCACCTGACGTTTCTGTTCGAGAACCACGATACGGTGCGCTACCAGATTCAAGAGATGATCCGCATCGAGCGCATCGTGAAACCCGAGGAGATCGCGCACGAAGTGGCCACTTACAACGAACTGGTCCCCGGGCCGGACGACCTCAGCGCCAGTTTGCTCATCGAGTACGAGACGCCGGCCGAACGCGATGTGCGATTGCGGGAGTTGTTGGGACTGGAGCGGCACCTGTGGCTGGTTGTGGACGGCTGCGCCCCCGCGCCGGCCGTTTTCGACAACCGCCAGATTTCCACTGAGAGGATCAGTTCGGTGCAGTACCTCAAGTTCCGGCTCACGCCCGAGCAGGCGGCGGCGTTCCCCGGCGGCGCCAGGATCGTGGTGGATCACCCCAAGCTCCAAGCCGAGCACCGGCTGACACCGGCCGAACTGGCCGAACTGTCCCAAGACCTGCGGTAACCTCGGGGTCGAATCCGCCGCAGGCAGTCCCGCAACCCGGCCCCCGCCCACCCGGGCGCCGCCGTCATTAAGGGATCCAAATCCGCCGCCGCGGCAGCGGGCGGCCGTCCTCCCGCTTTCGATCTCAATATGGGCCGGAACCGCCGCCAAGGTGCCTGGCACCGCTTCCGGCATGCAAAACCGGAAATAAAACGGTGATGGCGGCACATGCCGGATGTACAATACCTTGAGGCCAGGAAGCAGCATCGGAGGTCCTGGCGAAGGGGTTGCCATGTGGACATCCACCTTCTGCGCGCGCCGCATCCGGGTAGTGCCGGGGCCGGCTCGGTCCCTGTTCGCAGCGAATCTAGCGGCGCGGCAGCATGCAGCCCCACGCTCCGAAGCCAGCATTTCTCTTACGCAGTCCAACCGAGGATCGAAACCATGAAATCAAACAGACGGCAGTTTATGCAATCCGTGGGGACAGGCGCAGCGGGAGTCGCCATCGGTTCGGCGGTAGTCTCAACCGGATGCTCCACCAACCAGGCGGGCGGCAAGGACGAGCAGGTCCTATTCGTCGGCGACAACATTGCGGTCGCCAGCACGCAATACGGCAAGGTCAGAGGTTATCAGCTACGGGGGATCAACTACTTCCTGGGCATGCCCTACGGCGCGGATACCAGCGGGGCGAACCGCTTCATGCCGCCGCAGAAGCCCAAGCCCTGGACCGACGTGTATCCGGCGTTGTGGTGGGGCAACACGGCGCCTCAAAACATGGAGAACCGGTACGCCAACAAGTACGGTGCGTTCCGCGACCACTGGAATTACGACGACGTGAGCGAGGACTGCCTTCGCATCAACGTCTTCACGCCAGCCATTAACGACGGCAAAAAGCGGCCCGTGTTGTTCTGGATTCACGGCGGGGGCTACACCAACGGCAACGGGATCGAGCACGACGGCTACAACGGCGAGAACCTGGCCCGTTTGGGCGATGTGGTGGTGTGTTCGATCAATCACCGCCTCGGTCCGCTGGGCTTTTGCAACCTGGCGGCGGTGGGCGGGGAGAAGTTCGCGGCCTCCGGCAATGTCGGCATGCTGGACATCGTGGCGGCCCTGGAGTGGGTCCGCGACAACATCGCCAACTTCGGTGGAGACGCGGGCAACGTCACCCTCATGGGGCAGTCCGGCGGCGGCGGCAAGATCTGCAACCTCACCACCATGCCTTCGGCCAAGGGACTCTTCCACAAGGCCGTCATCCTAAGCGGATCCACGTTGCGTACCGGCGAAAAGGAGTACTCCGAAAAGCTGGGCGCGGCCGTATTGAAGGAGTCCAAGGGCAGCCTGGACAAGTTGCAGGCCATGCCGTGGAAGGACTTCTATGCGCTGGCCACGCGGGTACAACAGGAGATGGCGAAGGGTTCCGGTCCCGGCGCCGGCCTGACGCGTGGATTCAGCCCCTATGTGGACGGCAAGATTATCACGCAGCACCCGTTCATTTCCGGCGCTTCCCCGCTGGTGGCCGACGTGCCGATGATCGTCAGTTCCACCGAGAACGAGCAGTCGCCCAGTTGGTCGGACTCCTCGCTGGAGTCGATCACGCTCGATCAAGTGGTGGAGCGGGTGAAGGAGCGGGCCGGCTTCGGCGCCGGCTTCGGCGACAAGTCGAAAGAAGTGGTCGATGCTTACGCCAAGGCGTTTCCGAACAGGAAGCCGGTGGAAATCTGGTCGTTGGTTACCAGCAGCCGGCAATCGGTTGTGGTGCTCGCCGACGCCAAGGTGAAGCAGCCCGCCGGGGTGTACGTCGATTGGTTCACCTGGCAGCCGCCGCTGTTCGACAATCGCATGCGCGCGTTCCACTGCGTGGACATCTGCTTCTGGTTCTACAACACCGACCTGATGCTGAGCCACACCGGCGGCGGCCCGAAGCCCCGGGCGCTGGCGGCCAAGATGGCCGGCTCGCTGTTGCAGTTCATGAAGACGGGCGATCCCAACGGCGGCGGGCTTCCCACCTGGCCGAAGTACACGACGGCCAACGGGGAGACCATGATCCTCGACAACATCTGTGAGGTGAAGAACGACCCCGACCGCGAAGCCCGCAAGGCCCTTCCGCCGGCCTAGTCGGCGTCACCAAGCATTTCCCTTCCCGCGCGGGGGCCGCCGTCCGGTCCCCGCGC
>CAZVIK010000018.1:0-2863 GCA_964627045.1 uncultured Solibacteraceae bacterium
GCCGAGCTTCTTCTCTCCCCACAGGAACAAGAAAGACTTCTGAAAGAGGCGGCGAGACGCAAGCGGGACTTTATCCCGAAAAACCATACGGAAGGAACACGGGCGCAAAGACTTCTCGATGCCATTGGCTCTTATTGTCGGGAGCGGACGTTCCTTCCCAACGCCCCGTATGCACCCGGGGTCACCGGCGTGCGACTATCACAGGGCGAGTTGTTTCATCTGAATTCCGGGCGCTATATGGAGGCCGGTGCAAGACTCAAGAGGGTGTTAGCTGAGTGTGTGGCAGAAAACCTGCTCGTCGCACGGCAAAGCGCAGCGTCCACATCGCGCGAGAGTGGAACCATCTTCTATCTAAATCGCACACTCTGCATGCATTACGACCTACCATTGCAGATGGGCGGATGGCAGGACCTCGATGCTGAGGAGTTGATGACGTGGATGGAGCGTGGCCGCATGCCGACTAAACGCAAGCTTCTGGAGGCGCTATAGATGCTCTGGAAGCATTACGTATTCCGACGCGGACCAGACGTGCACACTACGTGGGATTTGCTGTTTGAGCGACGCCCCATGCGGCTTCTATACATCGCTGGCGACGGCTTTGATGTCCGGGCGCAGACCGTCATGAAGGCGTTCGTTGAGAACCTGCGAGAGTCGCGGCCGCGGGTCGAGAAGGCGACGCTGCTCAAAGTAGGGCTAACCGGTTACGAACTGCCAGAGGAACTCCGGGCGCAGACCGAGGAGAATGGCCGCGCACTCGCCGAAGTATTCGCGACAATCGGAGACTCAGTCAACATCACGATCGGGTCGTCCGCCAGTGAAGACGATGATATGAGCGCGAGCACTGCCTTGCGGATTGGCGCCGAGCAGGTGCTCTCGCACATCGGGGATGAGACGGACATCGTGCTCGATGTCAGCTCGCTGCCTCGGGTTGTCTATCTGGCGCTTCTGACCGGCATCCTCAACAAGCTAATCGGTGACAGGCAGGCTTCAAACGCGCTATTTGCGAACGGCGTGAATTTTCAGGTTCTGGTTGGTGAGGACGCCGCGCTCGATGCGACTATCCGGTCGGAGGATCCCAGCAACGATTTGATTCTCATCCCTGGTTTTTCTGGTGCCCTGCACGCAGAGAGCTACCAGGACTGGCCGCTCGTCTGGTTTCCGATCTTGGGCGAGAGCAAACGCAGCCAACTCGAGAAGGTCATGGCGCTCGCCATTCCGCCCAACGCGGAGATCTGTCCAGTCCTGCCGCATCCCTCACGCGACCCTCGCCGTGCAGACCGGCTGCTGATCGAGTACAGGCAGCCTCTAATCGACACGCGCGGAACCCCGACGGATAACATCCTTCTCGCGCATGAGTCCCACCCGTTCGAAGCATACCGGCAGCTGCTCAAGGCGATGCGGCGTTACCGTGACAGTATGCGGGTGATGGGCGGATGCCGGCTGGTGGTCACGCCACTTGCGAGCAAGTTGATAACGCTCGGTGCGGGTTTGGCGTGTTTTGAGATGCGGCCTGCGGATGTGACGGCTGATTACGGCATCGCGATCCCATATGCGGAGCCGACCCGCTATGTCGCCAGCGTCGAAGCCTTACGAAGCTCGAAACCTGAGATCTCAGCACTCGTGTTGACCGGGGATGCTTACGAGGACCGCGATCGTCCACAAGCGTGATGTTTCGGGAGCATACGCGCTCCGTCAAGCTTGCTGAACTGATCGCAGTTCCGCGATCAATGACGCGATCTCCCTCTGCTTCGCCTCGATGATGTCCAGCAGTTCGGCCGGCGTACGCTTGTCCTCGTCGTCGATGACGTGCGGGTTGACCGCCTTCAGGTCGAAGTTCCTGACCTCAATTTGGCTGCGGGTGACGGTCCAGCTACGCGGCGAGTTGCTCCGCTTCGGGAGGCGAGCGAAGAAGTCGTCGAAGTGGCTGGTCGTCAACGGCTTCTTTTTCGAGGCCTTCACGTCCGAGAGGTCGTAGTACCAGATCTTCTCCGTCGGCTCGCCCTTGGTGAAGAAGACGAGGTTGGTCTTCACGCTCGCGCCAGCAGCGACGAACACACCGGCAGGCAGACTGAGGATGCACCACACGTTGCAGTCGTCCAGAAGCTTCTTCTTGGTCTGGAGGAACGCCGTTTCGCTCGTCCGGAACAACACCCCCTCATCGAGCACGATGCCGCACCGGCCATCGGGCTTCAGGCTATCGATAACGTGCTGGAGGAACAGCACCTGCGTGGCGCCGGTCTTGTAAGCGAACCGCGTTTGCGCGTCCTTTCCCTCCTTCCCGCCAAAAGGCGGGTTGGTCAGCACTATGTCGTGGAGTGACGGCGCATCTTGGAACAACCCGCCATAGATCTCCTGCCCCGTCAGCGTGTTCCCGTGCCACAGGTTCGGCTGGTCGATGCCGTGAAGCACAAGGTTGGCGAGCGCGATTGGGTAGATCAGGTTTTCTTTTTCGCGTCCATAGAACGTCCGCTCCCGCAGAGACTCCAACTGATCGCCTGTAGCGTCGTCGCCCAAGTTGGCCCTCATATACTCGAAGCTCTGAGCTAGAAATCCACCTGTGCCGCAGCCCGGGTCGTATACGGTTTCTCCCACACGCGGGTTGATGGCGCGAACCATCGTGCGAATGACTTCGCGAGGGGTGAAGAACTGCCCGCCGTCGTTCCCCTTCTCGCCCATCTTCAGAAGGAGGCCCTCGTAGACCTGCGAAAGCGTGAACACGTGAGTCGGGTCTACGGTCTCGCTGCTGATCTCGTGGACCTTGTCCAGCACGTCCAGCATGTTGCGCTCGGTGTCGATCCGAACACTCTCGACGCCCGACATGATTTCGCTGATGACCTTTTGCCTGGCCGTGGCCCCAGGTTTG
>CAZVIK010000018.1:2873-19005 GCA_964627045.1 uncultured Solibacteraceae bacterium
AAACCCAGTTCCCCCCCAATTTTTTTGGTTTTTTCCATTGGCCTGGCCGGGGCCCCCGGTTTTTTTTTATCCCCCGCAATTTCGGTATCAATTTGGTATTTACGTACCCAAAGAATGCGCCGAGCGATCCGTCCTGTAGGGCCTTCCGTTCTTTGCCCTCCGGCGCCGCCCAATCCTGCCAGCGGTAGGGTTTCTCGATGGACGCCTGAAACTCGACTCCGACCGCCTCGGACTCCTGCGCCTCCTGTTCCTCGCGCTCGTCGAGAATGCGGAGAAACAGGATCCAGGTGAGTTCTGGGACGTACTGCATCGCGCCCGCGCAGTTGGACCTACGCATAATGTCGCAGATGCTCTTGACGGCGGTATTGACCGACTGCTGCGTCAGTAGTCGCTTGCCGTTCCCGTTTTTGTTTCCGTTAAGATTCCGCATGAACTAACCCAACCGAAAGTGAACTGCTAATCAACGAGGTGCGCATGGATGCAAGCGCCGCAGCCTGCGTCGAGAGGGCCTCCGTCAGCGCACCTGAAAGAGCGAGCCTTGGCCGAACGCCGGCCACTACTGCATCCTGGACCTCCTTGTCTGGTGATGGCACGCGGAGGTCCCCAACCTTGTTGACGCTCAACGTGTACAGCCCACTCGTAGTCTTGGCCTTCTCAATCATCTGGCGCCTTCCAAACGCGCTGTTCAAATAAAGGCTCACGAACTCCGGGCTAGAGTCCTGACCTAAGCGCACTCGGATTACGTGGTTCTGGTGAATCCAGTCGCCGTTCTCATAGAACAGTGCGTTTCTGCCGATTTCTTGTAGACTGCCGTTACCCTCCACGATCAACAAATCTCCCTTGTAGAGACGAAGCCGCTCGAACTCCCGGGGCGACACCTCGAAGCGCTCCGTGTCGGTCAGATCCAGGAATCCGTGCTGGACATTTCTGACAGTCAAGAATGGGTAGTGGAGCTTCGTTGGGGCGCGGTGTGGCGCCTTCTGGATACCGCCAACTATTTCAGCAATGGACTCCAGGGGCACCGACGGCCATGTCTGCGATTCGGCGCTACCGAAAACCTCACGGGTCAAGGCGGCGCGAAGATCGCCAGCGACGGACACTGCTTCGTCTACCTTGTTGCACCCGGCTTGACACAGCTCAAGCTTTCGCGCAGTGCATTCCTGCGATTCCCAATCCGGTAGGACAACGCTGCCTCTCACCAACCGCTTGAACAGCAGACGTTCTCGAACTGCTCCGCGCGCTAGCGAACGGATGAACTGCTCGCCGTGGCTTGAGCGCAGCCAGTAGTAAAACCAGCGGTGGTGGAGCACGCCAGGCCGGGTGCGGAACACAACGTAGTCCGGGCTGGTGATCCCCGGCTCGTCGCGGTCGTCCACCATCGCGATGGACCCAATCATGATGCGCATCGGGTTGTAGAAGATCGTCCCCGGCTCGACCAATTTGTAGCGCTCTGGAGACTTACCGACCGGCTCCTTGGCAAGTGCCAAGCCCGCGCGTGTGGCGCCCAGGACGCGATACTCAGACCATTTGGGCCCGACGCCCGACGCAACCTCGACCAAGGCATCGCTGAGGGGGACGTTGCGAATGCTCATGCCGTGAACATCCTCCGTTTGGTTTCAGCGAGCACTTGAGCGGGCACGCCGGCAAGTTTGAGCGCAGAAATCCCGCCCGCGCCGCGCATCTCGGGCGTGGCAAAGATCTGCGGGTTCTCCAAGCCGTCCGTGCCTGCTTTGGCGAACTGGCTGGCCAGTGCCCGCACGGCGCCCGCCGCCTGAGGTGGCATCGAGCTGAGCCAGGGGGCGTGCTTATACCCGAACGCCGTCGCCCGCTCAACCCGCGTCCGCGGCTGCATTCCGTAACCGAGTTCGGCCAGCACGTCGTAAAGGTCGAAAGCCTGCATCTCCTCAAGGTCCCGCACCAGTAGAACGGACCGGCCGGCATCGGGTAGCTGGCCGATCAACATGCGTCTCTCTTGCGGCGCGACCCACTTCGCGCGGAAGTCGTCGAGAGTCGGCGCTTCCTCCACCAGCTTTGCGGCAAGCCGCTCCTTGTATTCCTCCACCGTCACCGGCATCGCCTTCCCATCCACCGATGTGAGGATCAGTTTGCCGGCGTCGGTCACGATCACATCGAATCCATGGACCATGATCGACGGCTCGGGTGGAGGCGGTGGTGGCGGCTCTGGACCCTCGCCGGGCTCCTTTGGTTTGGGAGGCGGTGTGATCTTCGTGATGAACTTCTGCCCGAACAAGCGAGTCGCGTCCGTGTAGTCGTACACGCGGAACATGAGCTTGCCGGTTGCCGGGTCGAGCCGGGTTCCGCGGCCGACCATCTGGTAGAACGCGATCGGCGAGCGGACGTACTTGAAGAAGACGATGTTCCGGACTCGTGGCACATCGACACCCGTAGTCAAGAGATCGACGGTGGCTGCGATGAAGAAGGATCGCGAGGCGCCTTTGAGATCCGCGAGGTACTGCGCGCCACCGACACTGGCCGTGCATTTGAACGCGTAGGGTTCCAGTCGCTGCTTGCCATTCACTGCACACCACTGCGCATACAAGTTGTTCATGGCGATAGCCACATCGTCAGCATGGCGGTCGCGCACGCAGAATATGATCGTCTTCTGTTCCGGACTGCCTGTCTCCAGCAGATACCGGAAGAGGTCCTCGCACATCGCGAGAACACGATCCGGGAGCAGTAGCCGGTCCTCAAATTCCGTCTTCTCGTAGAGGTCCTGGAGTTGTTCGCGAGTGACGGGCTGGCCGGTGTTCGCGTCCACAGGGCCACGAGCGAGGATGTCGTCGATCGTGATGCCCGTGTCGTCGAGGTTGACGCGGCCTTTCTGGATCTCACATGCCGCCAGGTATCCGTCCTCGATGCCCTGGGCCATGTCGTACTCGTACACGGGCTCGCCAAAATGCCTGACGTTGTCGGCACTGATGGCGAGGTCCATCGCCGCCGCCGCGCTCTCCTCCGGGATCTCCAGTTCGCGCGGCGTAGCCGTGAGGCCGATTTGGACCGCGTCCGGGTTCCTGGTCAAGATCTGCGACCACTTGCCCCACGCACTCCTATGGCATTCATCAATGACGATGTGGGTGAAGTAGTTGGGCGGGTAGAAGGTCGTCAAGAAGTTCGCCGAACCTTCATCATTCGAGACGTCGAGCGTCTGGTAAGTCGCTACGTGGATGCGGGCGTTTCGAGCATTGTTGGTGCCGTCCTGGCGCCGATAGACCTCCGCAGCGTCGGAGCCGAAGATATTCTGCAAAGCGCCCAAACCCTGCGCGCGGAGCTCGTCGCGATCACACACAAATAAGGCGCGTTTGAGATGACCCGCGTCCGCAATCTTCTTCAAGAGGTTCACAGCGATGAACGTTTTGCCCGCCCCAGTCGCCAGTGCGAGCAATGCACGCTTTTCGCCACGAGCAAGCTTTTCCAACACCGCACGGATGGCGGCGTCCTGGTAATAGCGCCTTGTTGCCTCGCCACCCATGTACCTGACCAGGAGTGGCTTCGCACGCTCCGATGCCAGGCTGAACTGCATTGCTTGTTCATAGCGGCCACGCAGTTCATCCGGTGTAGGAAGTTGGCTCAGCGGGCGTGGTGGACTCGTGAGGCCGGTGAAGCGATCGTACTCCACGAACAGGTGCCCGTTGGTGGCGATCACAAACGGGACGTTGAGGCGCTTACAGGCGGCGTAGAGCTTTGCCTGCTCCAGTCCGTGCGTCGGCGGAAGGTGTTCGGCCTTGGCCTCGAGCACCGCGACGGCGACCGGTTGGGTGTCGATATTGACCTTCACGCGCAGCGTATAGTCAGTCCGGCCCTTACCACGGCGGCGAGGCTTTCCCTCAATGATCTCGATTGTCCCGGCCGTCTCTTCCCGGCGGATATGGTCCTCGGTCCACCCGCGCCGGTGTAAAGCGGGGTCGATCAACTTGGCACGGGTGTCTGCTTCGCTCAAGGGCACGGTCGTCGCAAATCTTCTGAACTCATCAAGTTATCAGAGTGCGAGTGTTGACCGCCATTGCGACCCGGTGTCGATGTTGCGCGTACCGCTGACCGAATGCGGCCTACGGGACCGGGAAACTCCGTTGAAGAAGCAGTTCACCAAGGGATGTTTTCACCTCACCCCAAGACGCTGGCGAAACTGCTTTCTTGCCCGCCATCGACGGGGCCCAACGGTCCTGCGATTCTGTAGTCCGACATCTTGCTCCGCAAACGAATAGAGACAGGTGGTCCGCATCGGAGTCCAGTCGCAGGAGCGGCGGCACAGTTCCATTATTCGACTTGTTTTCATTTGTTTGGGAGTGGAGCGATTTCCACCGCAATCCACAGCCAACCCTTGGCAAGAACTCGATTTGCCCGGTTTTCATTGAGATCCGCTGTTGAAGCTTGTTCGTATTTTGTTCGCCATGCTACCCTTTGGTGTTGTACTCCAGGTCACGACCTTCCCCCACCGGGCCTGCCGATACAGCCACAACGTCTTTGGGAGGTGGCCCCCGCGATGGTTCGTTTCAACCCGAAGAGCTTCGCGCAGCCGGATCTGTTGAAGACCATTCAACCCGGCAACCTGATCCACCTCCTGGAACCCTGCCGTGGGTTCCTGGAGGATCGCGGCTTGTCTTTGCCGCGTGAGGACAATCCGGACATTGACTACGAGAAGCTGTCGGGGATCCTTGCGCAACCCGACGAGTTCATGGACTCTCATGTTGTCGAGGGACTCCACGTCATCGGCAATCTCGGCACCGACGGGAACTTCGACCAACTCCTCGACATCGCCCGCCGCAACTTCATCGACGTCGACATGGAGGCCACCGCCGCCGACCTAGCGGCCCGGATCTGGATCGAGGCACCGCAGGCGCTGCTGTTGAAAGAGCGTGAGGCGGGATCTCATCGGCGCCGGAAGTTCGAGAGCTTTCGCGCGCGCGATCCAGAGGCGGTGGTCGCGCCCGAGCAACTACCGATCCAGTTCGACGAACTGGAGGCTGACCTCGAGGGATGGTTCATGGCCAAGAAGCGCGGCATCGGCTGCCGCGTGATCCGAATCGACATCGATGGCGAGATCCGTTTCATGGTCCAGCACGGGCAACTCTGCAAGCGGGAGCCCAGCCGCAAGGGCGCGCAGTCCACCTGCACGTTCTTCCGGCCGGAGAAAACGGACTTGGTCATTTACGACGCGGTGAACAACGAGCTGCGGATCAGCACGAGCACGATCGGCGAGTTGCGGCTCTACCGGGAGAAGTTCGGCAAGCACGTGTTTGGCGATGCGGAGAAGTTCGTCTACACCCAGAAGTACACGCTGGCGCCCTTTAAGACGGATGGGATCGCGTCCCTTCAATGCCGCGACGTCGGTGGGGTGGAGTGGGTCCGCCTGACCGAGCTCGAGTGTCTGTGGCCGAGTGCCTTCGACTATACGGAGAAGCTCAAGGCATGGGACTTATTCCGGGCGCTGGAACTGCGGCAACGGAAGATTGAGGCGGATGCCGAGTTGCTCCACGCGCGGTTCGCAGTGAAGCTCGCCGGTGAGCCGAGCCCCAGGCCGGTGTTGGTCCAGCCGCCAAACATCGCGGAGTATGGCCGCGGCGAGGAGGCCGCCATCATCGAGCAATGGTTGCGCGCCCGCGGCTTCGTGATTGTGGGATCGGTGGCAGACGATGAGAACACTCAATCATTTATGGCGGTCGCTTGAGGCGATACCTGGTCTGCTCGCGATCCCGGCATTCTGGGAGGCGCGCTGTGGGCCGGACATCGACCTGGTCCGGCCGCACCTTCGGGTGACGAACATGGAAGGATCGCTGTACCCGTGTCCGAAGCCGCACGTCGGCTATTGCCCGCGGAGAATCGTCGACTACGGCAACGGCGTGTTCGCCGCGATCTGCCGCGACCCATATGAGATCTGCGAGAGAGTCACCCTGACGCAACGGGACGTCCTCTTGCAGCAGCTGGATATCGCCAGCCTCGCTCGCGTGCTCGCCGGGCCGCTTGGGGTCCGATGGCAGGAGCCGGTACCGAGGGGTGATGGAACGTGGGGAATCGGCGTGTCGGAGCGGCGCGACAGTCGGGCTCAACCGGTTTTCCTGGTGGTGTTACCGGAGACTACGCGCTTCGTCGCCGTGGTTCAACGGCTTTTGCTCAACATGGCGGGCCCGTTCGTTCTGGTCGCTCCAACCACACGCCACCGAACCCTGGAGGTCCAGGAGATGATGCAGGCGCGTGGCGTCGGCTTCCTGGCGCTTGAGGACCACCTGTTGCTCGACGATGCCGGTCGCCTGACGCCAGTAGATCCTCAACAGACTGGTGGCGAGACTCCGATCACGCCGAAGGACGATCGCCCACGCGTGGTCAAGGAATTCACCACCCGCAATCACTGCAAAGTGAAGGACATCCAGGATGCCGCCGGCGTGGATGAGGCCGACTACTACAAGTGGCTGCGCGGCAAACTGCCGGATCACTACGCTGCGTGCCGGAACATAGAGAAGATCCTCCACCACGGTCTGCCCAAGCGGTCCCGTTAGCTTTACCCAGTTTTTCCCCAGTTTCCCAGGGTTGATTTACCCAGCCACCCAGGCCGGATTATGAGCCTGTACCAACCGCGTTGATGGCGGGAGGGACGGGCAAAATGAGCGATCAAAACCTGGAAACACTACTTGACGAGAAGGAACTCTCACGGCTGTTGCGAGTCTCAATCGGGACGCTGCGATTCTGGCGCACCATCGAACGCGGCCCGCGCTATCGCAAGGTCGGACAGCTTGTGCGCTATGCGCCTTCCGATGTCCACGAGTGGCTGAACCGTCGTCCCTCCGGCGGTGAGACCGAGGCGGAGGTGGCGCGATGAACCGCGGAAGACCCACCTCCACCAAGGACCTGCTGCCCGCAGAGCGCACGCTGCTCGACGCCATTCGTCACATCGGCTTCGGCCAAATCGAGTTCCTGCGGATTCGCGCCGGCCAACCTGTGCTCGACCCGTGGCCGGTGGTTGTGCGCGACCTGAAGTTCGGTGTTGATCGCCAGGAGCCGCCCGCCACCCGGAGCAACGACTTCGAACTGAAGCGCGAAGCCGCCGAGTTGTTCGAGTACACCCGGGAGGTGGAGGACGGCGAGATTCGCGTCCTGGTGGTGCGTCATGGCCTGCCGTTCACCATGGAGATCGAGCTCCCCGGACGAGCGGCGCGCAACGCAGGAGGCGAGCATGCATAACCTCGCCTTCGAAGAAGCCTTCGCCGCGGTGCACGACGTCGCGCGCCAGAAGGCGTTGGGTGCCGTCGGCCGTTGCGGGCTCACTCACGATGACTGCGACGACGTCGCCGGCCAACTGCTCGTCACCTTCTACATCCGGTTCGACCGTTTCGATGGGGATCGGGCTTCCGTCCGTACTTTCGCCTCGCGAGTGATGGACAAAGAACTGACCTCGATCCTTCGCTACCGCCTCGCAGGTCGGCGGCGGCATCTTGGAGAACAGGTTCCTTCCTCTGATCTCGCCGAAGCGGATGTAGCATCGCTCAACTCCGGATCGGCTCCGCCACTGGCCGACCGCCAGCATTTTTGGCTGGACCTTGACCGGGCCCTTGCGCCCCTACCCGAAGTCCTGCGTGAGACCGCCCGGGCGCTGTGCTGGCACACGCCAAGCGAACTGAGCCGGGTGCCGGGTCAGACCCGGACAGTGATCTATCGCAGGATCAGGCGGCTTAGAGAAGCCCTACTTGCCGCAGGCATCGGCCCAGACTACTTCGCGAGCGCCGGAGGTGCGCAGTGAGCACTGCCCCGGTTGTCTCCACCTATTCGATGTGGAGCCTGTTCCGCAACTGCCGCAAGGCGGTGGACTGGCGCTACGAACAGCATCTGGTTCCTCTCCAGCGCGACCGGAACTTGCACTTCGGCTCTCTGATTCACCAGTGCCTGGAAGTCTGGCACCTGCGCCGCGACCTTTCCGAGGTGCTCGCGCTCATCGATCGACTGTGCCCCAACCGCTTGCAGGAGGAGGACCAGCGCCGGGACTGGCATCTCGCCACCGCGATGATGACGGCCTACGCGGCGCGGTTCGCCACCGACGACTTCAAGATCGTCGCACTGGAGAAGAACTTCGAGGGTCCGATCGTCAATCCGGCAACGGGTGCGCCGTCTCGGAGTTTCGTGCTCGCCGGTAAGGTGGACGGCATTGTCCGCATCGGTGACGACCATTTCATCCTGGAGCACAAGACGGCCTCGCAGGTCGACGGCGACTACCTCGAGAAGCTCTGGACCGACTTCCAGATCACCATCTACGCCCACTACATCGAGCAGACGATGGGGGTCCCCATCACCGGCATCCTCTACAACGTGCTCGTGAAGGCGAAGCTCCAGCAGGGCAAGGGCGAGACGGAAGAGGAATACCAGGCCCGGCGCGCGGAGCTGCTCGCCAAATCGAAGACCGGAAAGACCACGGCGAAACGCAAACTGCCGGAGTCCGATGAAGAGTTTCAGCAGCGCCTGGCTGGGAAGTACGCCGACCCCGCGATGTTCCATCGCGAGATGCTTTACCTCTCCCGGGACCGCTTCGAGATCCTGCGCAGCGAGTTGTGGGAGCTGACTCAGGCCTACCTCAACGCGCGCCGGCGCGGAGTCTTCTACCAGAACACCGCCTTCTGCTTTAACTACCAACGGCCTTGCCCGTATTTCGCGCTCTGCCGCTCCAACGGCAATCCCAACGTGATCGAGAACTTCTACCAGCGCGTGGAGCCCAACGAGGAACTGCGCGTACTGCCCGGCGATGAGCCGGAACCGGTTTTTTGAAAAGGAGACCTATGCTGCCAACCGCCAAAACGCAACCCAAGCCCGAACTGGCCGACCTCACGGTTCTGGTCTACGGGCAGACGAAGATCGGAAAGTCCACCTTCTGCTCGCAGGCAGATGGCGCGCTGTTCCTGGCTACGGAGCCGGGGCTAAACGCGCTCGACGTGTTCCAGGCTCCCATCCAGTCCTGGGACGAACTGCTGGCCGCCTGCGCCGAAGTGACCGAGGGGAAGCATCCCTTTAGGACCATCATCATCGACACCATCGACAACGCGTACAAATTCTGCACGGACTACATCGTCAAGAAGTACAAGATCGAGCACGAATCGGACCTGGGCTACGGCAAGGGCTACGCGCTCATCAATAACGAATTCCAGAGGGTGCTGACGAAGCTGGCATTCCTGCCGTATGGCCTGTTCCTCGTATCTCACGCCAAGGAGATCGAGGTGGAAACCCGCACGGGCAAGTACACGCGCATCGTGCCCACGCTGCCCGACAAGGCCCGGAAAATCGTGCTCGGCATGGTGGACCAGGTTCTGTTTTGTGATCTGGAGATGGCCACGGCCGAGGACGGCGCCGAGAGCGTCAAGCGCGTCATCCGCACCAAGCCAAGCCTGTATTACGAGGCCGGCGACCGCACCGGGCGCCTGCCCGAGACCCTCGACCTGGACTTCCGGAAGTTTTTCGAAGCATTCAACGCGGCGGTCGCGCCGCTGAAGCCGCAGCAGTCCGCCAAAGCGTCGGCGGCGAAGTAGGCGCCACCAATAGGAGAGGAAAAGCCCATGAGCAAGCATGCAATTGATCTTTCGCAGTTCGATGACGACTACAGGAGCGAACAACCTGAGGAGCGCGGTGACTTCGAGAGCGTGCCGGACGGCAAGTACCAGGTAAGTGTGGAAAAGGTCGAACTGACCGAGGCGCAGAGCACGGGTAATCCGATGCTGAAGTGGACGCTCCGCGTCATCGCGCCGAAGTTCGTTAACCGGCTGATGTGGCGCAACAGCGTCATCACCCACAACACGCTGAAGTACGTGAAGACCGATCTCCATCTCTGCGGGCTCGACTTGGAGAAATTGTCGGATCTGCCCAAGCAACTGAAGAAGCTGCTGGACGTGAAGCTCGAAGTCACCAAGAAGACCAAGGGTGACAACGAGAACATCTTCTTCAACCGCCGCATCGAGACCGGGCGCACCTCCGGCAACTTCCGCCAGGAGGCGGGAGACGCGCTTGTCCCGTTTTGACCGGGGACCGGCGACGATCGTCATCGACACGCGCGAGCAGGAGCCGTACTCGTTCGATTCCCGGCTGGTGGCCGCCGTGCGGCGGGCGCTGCCTGCCGGGGACTACTCCATCGAGGGTCTGGAGCAGCGGGTCGCCGTGGAGCGGAAGTCGCTCGACGATTTCGTATCGACGGTGATCCACTCTCGCCGGCGGTTTCGGGAAGAACTCCGGAAGCTCACCGGGTACCGGGCGGCCTGCGTGGTGGTCGAGGCCTCCGTCGCGGATGTGCTGCTCCAGCGCTATCGCGGCGAGGCGCATCCGAACGCGGTGGTCGGGAATGCACTTTCGATCATTCTCGACTTCGGCGTGCCGGTGTTCTTCTGCGGCAACCGCCAGGCGGCCTGCCAGTTCGTCCAGGCATATCTTCTCGCCGCGCATGCGAGGTGGGGTGTATGAAAGCGGAGCGGAGCAGCGTTCGCGGCGTCGTCGAGACGGTCTTCTATTCGGGGCCCACGTTCAGCGCAGGTCGTCTTCGGCGCGCCGAGGGCGGCATTGTGAAGTTCGCCGGCAAAGTCTTCGTCCGGGAGAATGACGCCGTTCGACTCGAGGGCCACTGGGTGGATCATCCGAAGTACGGTCGCCAGTTCGAGGCCGAGTTCATGGGCCACGATCTGGAAATGGACCCGGACGGCCTTGCCAACTTCCTCGCCAACCATCCGGACGTCAAAGGCATCGGACCGGCGAAGGCCCGCCTGATTGCTGACGAGTTCGGGCGCCAGTTCGATGCGGCGATTCGCAGACGACCTGAGATGGTGGCCAGGGTCGCCAAGGTGCCTGTGGAGACCGCGCTCGAGTTACAGCGCATCTGGATCGCCAACAGCGATTTCAACGCGGCGATGGCGTATCTGTCGGCGTTTGGCTTGACCCATCACCAGGTCACCACGCTGGTCGGCAAGTTCGGCAGCCAGGTGGTGCCGATGCTGGAGACGGACCCATATGTCCTGATGCGGGAGATTTCCGGTTTCGGCTTCAAGAAGGTGGACAAGATCGCCCGCAAGATGGGCACTCCGAAGGACCTGCCGTCGCGGCTTCGGGCCGGCCTTCACTTTTGCGTGTTGGCGGCGCTGGACGACGGGGATTGCTGGGTCGAATACGAGGATCTGCTCGACCGTGCCAACACGCTGCTGGTCCTGGATACTTTGGACAGCCGCGACGTGATCGAGGGGCACCTCGAAGCCATGGTCACCGAGGGGCGTCTCGTTACCCACGCGTACGAGCGTCTGGTGGTGGCTGATCACGAGATCCACCGGATGGAGCACGAGCTCGCAATGGTCCTGAAAGGCGGCGGTGGGGCCAGTCCGCATTCTGTCCGTGACGTGGAAGGACTGCTCGACGCCGAGGGCCCCGAGCTCAACCAGGAACAGAGGGCAGCCGTGAGGAATGCCTTCACATTCTCCATCTCTCTGATGACCGGCGGAGCTGGCAGTGGAAAGACCTATGCCGTCTCCACAATCGCCAGCGCAGCCGCGCACCTCGAGCTCAATATTGTTCTCGCGGCTCCTACGGGCAAGGCCGCCAAGCGGCTGGAACAGGTGGTTGGCCACGAGGCCAGCACCATTCATCGGTTACTCGGTTTCAACGGTCACACGTATTCGCGCGGTCCGGAGAATCCGATCGAAGCGGACATCCTCGTGATCGACGAGGTCAGCATGGTGGACGTGCCACTGGCTTGGCGGCTGTTCCAGGCTGTGGATCTCAAGCGGACCGCCGTTGTCTTGGTCGGGGATCACAACCAGTTACCACCGGTCGGTCCTGGCAATCTCCTGCGGGATCTCGTGAAATCGCGTGCGGTTCCGACGACGCTCCTCACGCAGATCATCCGCCAGGCGGGCGTGCTGAAGGCAAACTCGACGGCGATTCTTTCCGGCGAGGTTCGGCCCACCTGCGAGTCGAAGAATGGCGCGCGACGGCCATGGTACGTGATCGACAATTTCACCGACGCCGGCGACGTCCGGGGCATGCTGATGCTGCTGTTCGAGGAGGTGCTTCAGGAGCGGCTTGGCTACGACCTGGTCCGGGACGTCCAAGTGCTCACTCCGACGCACAAGGGTCCACTGGGGACCGTGGAGTTGAACATCGAGCTGCAGCGGTTGCTCCAGGGGAAACTCTTCGAGTTCGAGGTGCCGGACGTGGAACCGGGCCACCGGCCCTGCTTCTACCGAGGCGACAAGGTCATCCAAACGAAGAACGATTACGACCTGGCTGTCATGAACGGCGCGATGGGCGTCGTGCTGAGCGCTGAGCCGAATGGCGCACTGACGATCGACTTCGATGGGCGCGCAGTAGAGATCGGGGCTGGCAGCGACGCGCTCGGCAACATCCAGCTCGCTTATGCCACCTCCATCCACAAGCAGCAGGGGTCGGAATTCCCCTGTGCGGTCGTCATCGCCCACAAATCGCATTCCTTCATGCACCACCGGAATCTGCTGTACACAGCGGTAACGCGCGCCAGGGAATCTGTGATTTTGCTGGGCGATCGTTGGGGTATCGAGAACTGCGCCTCCAAGCGGCAAGTGGATCGTCGCAACACGTTTCTCTCTTTCCTGCTTCCTTCGGAGACCCTGGGGTGACAGTTCCACCGGTGGATGTCCACGCGTATTACCGGCAGATCACCGACGTCGATATCGGTGCGATCGCACGCGAACTGTTGGGTGGCCGCATCACCCAGGAGTCACGGCAGACGCTGTTCTGCGATTGCCCAAACCACCGCAGTCAATCGCACCGTTCGCTTCACGTCTGGCTCGATAAGCAAGGCTGGTATTGCCACGCCTGTGGCGTTGGCGGCGACGTGCTGCAACTGGTCGAGTTCGTGCGGCACGGCGCCGTCACGCGGGGGCAGTCGGGGCCCATGCCCGAGTCCCACCGACAAGCGCGAGACTTCCTGGCTGCACGCGTTCGGCTGCCGTCTCTGTCGAAGGCCGTTTCAGGCGTTGCGGAGGAGGCAGAGGAAGCACACCTCGTCACGCTTCGTGTCCGGGAAGCCCTCACTGCGCTGGCGGAACTGTACCACGAGCGACTCGCCGGCAATCCGGAAGTCCGGGCCTGGTTCCGGTCGAAGTATGGGATCGGCGAAGAGACGGTCGCGCGGCTCAAGATCGGCTACGCCGACAATGCCGGACCGAGCCCGGCGCGCGTCCTGGCAGAAGGAGCGGGAGCCTTCACCCTGCGCGAGTTGACTGCGACCTCCGCGTTTCGGCCGACGGCCCAGGACGGTGTTGTTCCCTTCTTCGACAACCGGATCGTGTTCCCGTACTGGAGCCGGGGTCACGTGGTGTTCATGATCGGGCGCCGCACACCCTGGACGCTCGATGTCGATTGGGAGAAATCGAAGTACAAGAAATTGGCGGTCCGCAACGACCGTGATCATCGCCACGTTGCGCCGTGCATCCGCAACGACGTGCTCTATAACGAGGACGTCCTGTTGCCGCGGCCGGAACGGGTGATCATCACCGAAGGCGTCACCGACTGCATTTCCCTCATGGAGCACGGATTCACCGCGGTGTCGCCGGTAACGGTCCAGATCCGTGAGGCGGACTGGGAACGTCTTCTGCCGAAGTTGCGCGGCGTCAAGACGGTGTTCGTCTGCCAGGACAATGAAGTCTCTGAAGCCGGAATGCAGGGTGCGCTCAAGACGGCGCGCATTCTTGCTGACCATGGGATCGCGACGCGGCTGGCCGTCCTGCCGCTGGGCGAGAAGCAGCGGACAGCACGCGAACGACTCACCGCCTTGCCGAAAGGCAGCGCCGAAGCCGAAGCGCTCCTGGCCGACGCCAAGATCGACGTCAACGAGTTCTTCAGTGCCGGCGGCAACGCGGCTGGGTTCGAAGCGATCCTCGCGGCGGCACAGACGCCGCTCGAAATGGCGATCTCCAGGTTGTCCTCCGAGACGCCGGAAGCAGATCTCGGAAAGCTGTTGCAGCCAATCCTGGCGCAGGTGAACCGTCTGGATCCGATCGAGCAGCACAGATACATTCGCCTGATTCAAGGCCGGTGCGGGAAAGCGCGGATTCCGGTGGCTACGCTGCGGAAGCAGCTGAAGGTAGTGGAATTGAGTGCGGCCACTCGCCGCAAATACAGGCCGGAGGCACCCGCATCAGCGTCGCTTTCGGACAGCGGTGGCGCCGACCTGCCAGCCATTCAGGTCAACAACCGGCAATTGCGCGACGTGCTGGAAGACACGTGGCGGGCTATCGCTCGCATCAACGGCGATCTGACTGAGTTCGACAAGCTCCCGTACTTCCTGTTTCAACGGCAGGGCGCTCTGGTGCGCCTGGTCGCAAACGGGAACGACGGTGCGCTCGACATTGAGATGGCGCAGGACTCCGCGGTGTTTGCCCTGCTGGTGCACGCCGCGAATTGGATCAAGCTCACCGAAGAAGCCGTGCTGCATGTCCACCCTCCGCATGATCTCGCACGGGTGATGATGTCGTTCCCTCAATCCGAGCTCCCGGCGCTCGAGGCGGTGATTCGGACGCCGGTCTTCGGCCGCACTGGGCAGTTGATCCGGGAGGCCGGGTATCACCGCGAGGAACGCGTGTGGCTTCAACCTCGCGAGGAGTTGGACTTGCCTCCGGTGCCTGAGATTCCTGCAGCGGAGGAGATCGCAGCGGCGCGAACGCTACTCTTCGACGAGTTGCTCGGGGACTTTCCGTTCGTGAGCCGTTCCGATGCGGCGCACGCGGTGGCGGCGATGATCCTGCCGTTTGTGCGCCGGCTATTCCGCGGTCCGACTCCCATTCACCTGATCGAGGCTCCCCGCCCGGGCTCGGGCAAGGGACTGCTCGCCAACGTGGTTTCCGTGGTCGCACACGGCACCACGTGCGAAACCAAAACGCTGCCCGGAGACGAAGAAGAAGTCCGGAAACTGCTGACCACGGAGCTCATCAAAGGGCGCCCTCTGATTCTGCTCGACAACGCCGATGAGCGGAAACCAATTCACTCGGGAGCATTGGCCTCGGTCACCACCGCCGAGATCTGGGGCAACCGGCAACTCGGCAAGCTGGACAGCGTCTGCGTCCCGAACCTGGCGCTGTGGTTGATGACGGCGAACAACCCGAAGCTCGCCGGCGAAATGGCGCGCCGCTGCATCCGTGTGCGCATCGACCCGAAGATCGACCGCCCGTGGAAGCGAGGCGGCTTCCGGCACCAGCACCTGCTCGATTGGGCCCGAGAAAACCGGGCTCGGCTCGTGCTCGCAGTAATCATCCTGGTGAAGGCGTGGCTCGCGGCGGACCGACCGGAGTACCACATCCGCCTCGGGTCATTCGAGCGATGGTCGAGCGTTGTTGGCGGCATCATCCAGGCGGCGGGCATCCCAGGCTTCCTCGAAAGCCTTGATGAACTCTACGACGCGAGCGACAAGGAAGGCCAGGAATGGCGGGCGTTCGCCGATGCCTGGTGGCGCGCGTTCGGTGCAGCCCCGCAAAAAGTCGCCGACTTGAACCAGTTCTGTGAGCGCGAGGGTCTGATGCTGGACGTTCGCGGTGACCGGTCGGAGCGCTCTCAGCAGGTCCGGTTGGGCAATGCGCTTCACAGCCACCGCGACCAGGTGTACGAGCGGTACCGGATTGTCAAGGTCGAGCCGCCACGCCAGCACCGCGGCACTGCGATGTACGCACTTGAGGTGCAGGAGGCCAACGCCGCTCTGTCGGGAACGTCGGGAACTTGTCGGGATCTTGAGGGCGAAGATCCCGACACCTTAAATCCCATCGAATCAATTGGCTGGGAGGAAGTGTCGGGAACGTCGGGATCTTTGACCGGAATCTCTATACACGGAATTCAAAATCACGCAAATTCCGGCGGAGAGAAAAAGAGACAAAAAACAGAAGAGGGGGGTGCCCAAAACGGCCCAGAGATCCCGACGTTCCCGACAGCGTCCGTAAGTTCCACGAACGACATGACTTCACCTGTCGGGATCTTGGGTGGGGAGATCCCGACAGAGATCCCGACAAGCTCTGAGATCCCGACACCGCGACTCCGGCGCATTGACCTGGCGGACTTCGAGGAGGGTAGGTGACCATGCTGTTCGTCGCTACCTCGCTCGCCGTGTGGTCCACTGACGAACCGGAGCGATTCGCCCGCGACT
>CAZVIK010000018.1:19015-32766 GCA_964627045.1 uncultured Solibacteraceae bacterium
CGGAGGCTCGATCCCGACTACTACGCCTGGTTGCGATCGAGAATGCTGCTGGCGAAGACGGCCGCCGGTGCGGGCCAGATCAGTCTCGAAGACTTTGCCGATCTGCGGCAACGCTTCAATGCTATTCACTCCTGGGCTATCGACCACTTCGGTGAGCCAGCACTGCTCGCCGCCGTCCGTAGTCTCGACGTTCGCCAGTACAGCCCGCCTGTCTCGGAGCCCGAGCAACCACGACAAGCCCTCGCGCCGGCATGCACCGATCGGAACTCGGTTGCGGTCTCGGCTGACTCCGTTGCGCTCGTCGATGAGATCCGCGAGCGCGCGATTGCCCTGGGATGGACTCACGAGAGCCTGTACCGCGTCGACGGATCGATGCGTTTCCCACTGGGAAGAGAGTACGGACTGGTGTCCTACCTGAAGCCAGGCGACCGCATCGGCGAGGTGACCACCCATTCGATCGAGATCATCCTGCCCAACAACGTCCGGCAGCGGTTCTACAATCCGAACGTCGACCAGCCATGGATCAAGCGAGTCGGGACCGAAGAAAAGTGAAGCGGCCTGTGCACAGATTCGAGGCGGATCGCGTATATTACTGGTGAAGGCGCAGTTCGACAGGTAAGCGCAAGGCGCACCCTCCGAAGGTTCCCCTCCCAAAAATCTCCGAGCGCCGGGACTCTCGTGAAACTCCATCCCGCAGGCTTCAAAGCCACTCGTGTCTTCCGATGCCCAAAGGAATTCCCCTCTACACATCTGACGGTGAGATCTGCGATTGGATCTCCGAGCAGCGTATGACGCGGCTCGATCGACTCGGGCTGATCCGAATCGTGCGCCACAAGAAAGGGCACGTCGCTCGGTGCATCCTGCATCGGCGCCCGGGCGAGGCCAAGCCAATGAAGCCCGCCGACTATCTGGGTACGCGGTACAGCTATCGCGAACACCTGGAGAGCGGAAACATCGTCTGGTCCATGAAGCAAATCGGACGTGGCGAAGAGTTGCGCTCGTTCTTCTTGTCGGCGGTCTCGGACTGCCTGGCGAATCCATGAGAACGCGCAAGCGCGGAAAGGGCGGCAGGCATGTTGCCATGGAGCGTGGCCTCAGGCCGAGTGGGAGCGGTTGGCCTTTTCGCCGCGAACTGCGGGAGTTGGCGTCGCTGTGTTTCAGTCCGCGCCGGCGGCCGACGCCGTCCGCGCCAGCACTCGTGAAGGAGCAGAACCCATGCGAGGCATGATCACGCCCGAGCGATTGGCCGAGCGCGTCTGCCGGGCACTTGATGTCCTGGCGAAGGACAACGCCGAGAGCATCACCGAGATGCTGAGTACCGCGTTGACCGAGACTCGTGACCGCTCCATCGCTGCCGCGAAGACCATCTGCCTCGAGATCGCCGAGGACGAAGCGGAGCGCTCGCACGGCGTTGGGTCAACAGCAGCGCAGCAGACGGCGTTGACGATCGCGGCTCGCATCCGCAAGCGGCACGTGGAGGTGCGGTCATAGCGGCCTTGGGACCTGGAATTGCAATGGTTTGCCGCGGGTAGACGGATGGCACGCTTTGGCCAGTGATACGCGAAAAATACCAGTCAACAGCGGTCAACAGAAAGCAACACGGTGAAATCCTCTGCGGGCCTGATGAGCCAGGCCGATTACGCGCGGCACCGCAACGTAAACCGTTCGCACATCAACCGGTTAGCCAAGCGCGGAATCCTGGTGATGCGCGGCAAGTTGGTGGACGTCGCAGCCAGCGACGCCGTGCTGGACGACAAGCCTGTTGACCAGGTGTTGCCGGAGGCGCACGGGGCGCCGCAAACGCCACGCGTGGCGTCCGACCTTACCGGCGGCGCGCCACAGCCTGGAAACTTCGCCCAGGCGCGCACTGCGGAGATGGTGTTCCGCGCACGGCTGCGCAAGCTGGAGTTCGAGACGAAGAGTGGCAAGTTCCTGCCGTCGGACGAGGTCAAGGTCAAGTGGTATACGGTGGCGCGGCAGATCCGGGACAAGTTGCTGGCGCTGCCGGCGAAGTTGGCTCCGCAGTTGGCGGCATTGAGTGACGCGCGCGAGGTTCGTGACCTGCTCGATGCAGAGATCGTTGCGATCCTGAAGGCACTCCAAGAGGAGATCCGTTATCAGCGTTCTTGAAGAATGCGTCGACCAGGTGATCGCCGCGTTCGAACCGCCGCCGCGCCTTACCGTCTCCGGGTGGGCCGATCGGAACCGTCGGCTGTCGCCGGAGGCGTCAGCAGAGGCTGGCGAGTGGCGGACCGACCGCGCGCCATACCAGAAGGCGCTGCTCGACGCGCTGACTCCGAACAGCCCGTACGAGCGGGTCGTATTCATGTCGTCGAGCCAGGTCGGGAAGACCGAGTGCCTGAACTCGTTCGTCGGCTACGTCATCGACCAGGACCCGGGCCCAGTGCTCGTTGTGCAGCCGCGCGTGGAAGACGGTGAGTCGTGGAGCAAGGACCGGCTGGCCCCGATGTTGCGCGATACGCCGTGCCTGCGGGGCAAGGTAGCGGACGTCCGGACCAGGGATTCGAACAACCGGATCCTGCACAAGCGGTTTCAGGGCGGCAGCATCACCATCGCCGGCGCGAACAGTCCTGCGGGATTGGCGATGCGTCCGATCCGGTACGTGCTGCTCGATGAGGTAGATCGGTATCCGCCATCTGCAGGGACTGAGGGCGATCCGATCAGCCTGGCGGTCAAGCGCTCGACGACCTGGTGGAACCGGAAGATCTTGCTGGTCTCGACTCCGACCATCAAGGGCGTCAGCCGGATCGAGTCCTGGTGGCTGCGAAGCAACCAGTCGAGCTACTGGGTCCCGTGCCCGGAGTGCCAAGGCTTCCAGGTGCTGGTTTGGCCGAACTTGATCTGGCAGAAGGATCACCCGGAAGAGGCCCGGTACCGATGCGCACACTGCGAGCGGCTGCTTGAGTCCTTTCGGAAGCCCTGGATGCTGGCGCACGGCGAGTGGCGGTCGGCCAACCCGAAGTCGAAGATCGCTGGCTTCTGGATCAACCAATTGTACTCGCCCTGGAAGGAATGGCCGGAGACCGCGATCGAGGGAGTTGAGGCACGGCACGGTGGCCCGGAGACCTGGCGCGCGTTCGTTAACACCGCTCTCGGTGAACTGTGGGATGACGAGGCCGAAACGAGCGTTGATATTGCGACGCTTCTGGCTCGCCGAGAGGATTACGGCTCGCGGCTGCCTGCTGGAGTTTGCCTGCTCACCGCCGGCGTCGACCTGCAGGTGGATCGTGCCGAGTTGGAGTTGGTCGGCTGGGGCAAGGGAGAGGAGTCGTGGTCGATAGAGTACCGGGTGTTTCCGGGAGACCCGAGCGCGCCGGAGTTGTGGCGAGCTCTCGACGAATATCTGGGCCGGCAGTGGCTGCATGAGTATGGCATCTCGCTGCCGATCGCGGCGGCCGGGATTGATTCAGGTTTCCACACCCAGCAGGTGTACGACTTCTGCCGCGTCCGGTATCACCGCCGGATCTTCGCGCTGAAGGGTAAGGCCGGGCATCTTCCGGTATGGCCCATGAAGCCGACGCGGAACACGATTAATCGCACGCCGATGTGGATCGTCGGCGTCGACAGCGCCAAGAGCGTTATCTACGGGCGGCTGAAGATCGAGCAGCCTTCGGCCGGATTCTGCCACTTCCCGGCGGAACGCACTCGTGAGTGGTTCGAACAACTGCTGTCGGAGACGCTGGTCACGTCCTACTCGCGCGGTGTTCCCGTGCGAGAGTGGCGGCCGAAGAAGGGCGTGCGGACGGAAGTGCTGGATGCGCGGGTGTACTCCTACGCCGCACTCTGCGGACTGGTCTCGATGGGCTTGCGAGTGGACATGGAGGCCGAGCGCGTCGCGGCATTGCGTCCGACAGGGGATTCCGGTGTCCGTGAGAGCGGCAGCCGCGGATCTGGTCGGACCGTTTTGAGAAGCCGGTGGCTCGATTCGGGGCGCCCGGCATTGTGAGCGGAGGTTCTTCTTGGCGGATTCAGCATCGTTGCAGGCGCGGTCATTTGGCAAGGTCACAGTGCCGACGCCCGGCACACCCGTGCGGCTGACGGCGGACCAGACGCTGCGCGTGAGCCGCTTGCGGTTCGCACCCGTGATTGGCGAGGTTGGGCGAGTCTTCGTGGGCGTCGCCGGTATGAACAAAGCCAACGGCACGGGCGTGATCAAAGAGTTCTGGCCGACCGGCGCGGGCGGCGGAGTTGCCGATGAGTTTGTGATCGACTCGCCCACTGGCGAGTTGCGGCCCGCAGATTACTACATCGACGCCAACACGGCGGGCGAGGGTTTGATCGTTGCCTACTGGATCTGGGTCCCATCGTTCAACAGTTGATCCCATGGCTCCCTCGATAGTGAACCGCATCGAGTTGTGGCCAGTCGATCGGCTGGTGCCATACGAGCGCAACGCGCGGACGCACTCGGCGAGCCAGGTGGCGCAGATCGCGGCGAGCATCGTGGAGTTCGGTTTCAACGCGCCCATCCTGGTGGACTCGAACGCCGGCATCATCGCCGGGCATGGGCGGTTGATGGCGGCGCGCAAGCTGGGAATGGCAGAGGTCCCGGTGATTGTTCTGGACCATCTGAGCGAGACCCAGAAGCGGGCCTACATCATCGCGGACAACAAGCTGACGGAGTTGGGCGGCTGGGACGCCGAGGCGCTCAGCCTCGAGCTGAAGGACCTGCAGGAGGCCGAGTTCGATCTCGACCTGCTTGGTTTCAGCGATCGCGAGATCGAGGCTCTGGTTGGTGGAACTCCGCTCGGACCGACAGTCGGTGATGACGGCGAAGACGAAGTACCTGAAGCGCCTACTGAGCCGGTCACACGGCCCGGTGACGTCTGGGTGATCGGGCGGCACAAGCTGATCTGCGGGGACAGTCGGGATGCCGCGACAGTCGCAAGGCTGCTGGATGGAACGAAGGCGCACCTGGTGATCACCTCGCCGCCGTATGCGACGCAGCGGGAATACGATCCGGCGAGCGGCTTCAGACCCGTCGCGCCCGAAGAGTACGTCGACTGGTACCGAGCAGTGGCTGACAACATCCAGACCATCTTGGCGGCCGACGGCTCCTACTTCCTGAACATCAAGGAGCACGCCGCCGATGGCGAACGCCACCTCTACGTGAAGGACCTGGTCATTGCGCACAAGCGGGAATGGGGCTGGCGGTTCGTCGATGAGTTCTGCTGGCGTAAGACCGACAACGGCGTGCCGGGCGGCTGGGGTAATCGTTTCAAGAACGCCTGGGAGCCCGTGTTTCATTTCTGCCGGCAACCGGAGATCAAGTTCCGGCCCAAAGCGGTCGGCCACGTCTCGGAAGACTGCTTCGATTACTCGCCCAACAATCCGAAGTCGACATCCGGCAGCGGGCTGCTCGGCACGGGCGCGCGCGGGTCCGCGGCGGCACAGCCCGGTTCGGATGACGAGGACGGCAGATTCACCGGGATCGCCCGACCCAGCAACGTAGTCGAGGTGAAGTCTGAGAGTGGGCAGGGCTCGCACTCGGCTCCCTTCCCTCGGGCGTTGGTCGAGTTCTTCCTGAAGGCGTTCTCCGATCCAGGCGACATTGTCTTCGATCCGTTCCTCGGGAGCGGCACGACGATGGCCGCCGCACACTTAATTGGCCGGAGCGGTTTCGGGTTGGAGATCAGCCCCGCGTATTGCGATGTCATCCTGCGACGGATGGCGAATCTAGCCGGCGAGGCTGCCGTCCTCGCTGATACGGGCCAGAGCATTTCCGAGGTCGCCGCCGCGCGCGGCGTGCCGCAAGAGCAAGTCGACAATCCAAGGCTTCGTGACTCACGCCGGATCCAGCATCATGGTCCGGCGCCTTTCTACGGGAGCCGTCAGGCTTCCTAACCAAACTGCAGTTCATTCCATTCGATCGAACAAGGAGAAAACCAGCATGCCCGAAGTAGCCACGCCCAACCAGGCCGAACGCGAGTTCGAGACCGGGACGGACGAAGCATTCAAGAACGCCAACGCCACCGGCAGCGCCACGCACAACGAGAATCAGCGCGTGACGTATGCCAACATCAAGCGCACCTACGACGTCTACCAGGACCTGGACATCCTGGCCGCGCGCCAGTCTCTTATCGAGCTTACGCGGCTTAACCAGATCGCCTCCCAGGCGCTGCAGAACGCCGTCGAGACCGCCAACATCGTCGGCAAGCGCAACCTCGAACTCAACAACCTGGCGCACGATTCCTTCTGGAATCCCGTCGCCAGCGGCGCCGGAATGAACCTCACTGCGGGGGCTGTTCCCGCCAACCGCGCCACGGACGTGAGCGCCGCGGGCGTGGGTGTCGACGCGCAGGCCGTGGCGGCCGCTGTCGCCAAGCAGGTGGATGCGACCATCACACCGGTGCTCGCCACTCTGCAGCAGATCGTCCAGGCCCTGAGCACCGCGACCACGGCGATTGCCAACACCGTCAACCAGGCGCAGCCCAAGAGCGCCTGAGCCACTCCTCCGACCTGGGGCGGTTCCGTCGAGCCGCCCCGATTTTTCACTGGAGCCGAAACCCGATGAATACACTCCTCCTCATCCTGAAGATCTTTCCTCTCGTCCTGGCGGCGGTGCAGGCCGTCGAGCAAGCAATTCCGCTGCCCGGCCAGGGAAACAAGAAGCTGGAACTTGTGCTCGACGTCCTCAAGTCGGCCTACGACGGGAGCACGGACTTGGCGAAGCAGTTCAGTTGGGACAAACTGGTCGCCGTGGTTGTGCCGATGATTGCCAAGATCGTCGATCTGCACAACGCGTTGGGCCTCTTCCCGAAGTCGATTCCCTCCGCGAGCAAAGCATGACCGAACTGCAGGTGGTGCGCTGGCCGGTCGAAAGGTTGATCCCTTATGCCCGGAATGCACGCACGCATAGTGACGAACAGGTCGCCCAGATCGCGGCGTCGATCGCCGAGTTCGGGTGGACCAACCCCATCCTTGCCGGGTCCGATGGGATCGTCATCGCCGGCCACGCCCGCCTGCAGGCGGCCCGCAAACTGGGCATGACCGAAGTTCCGGTCATCGTCCTCGATCATCTGAACGAAACGCAACGGCGCGCGCTTGTTTTAGCCGATAACCGCCTGGCCCTGAACGCTGGTTGGGACGAAGAGATGCTCCACGTCGAACTGACCGCGCTCGAGGAGGAGGGATTCAACCTCGATGTGGTCGGATTCACGGACGCCGAGTTGGAGGATCTGCTTCGCGACGCGGATACGGCGGCGCCCGGCGGGACCGATGAAGATGCCGTGCCCGAGGCGCCGGAATCCGCCGTCACCGCTCCCGGAGATGTTTGGCTTTTAGGCGACCACCGACTGTTGTGCGGTGATTCTGTTCAGATAGATGCCGTGGAGAAAGTGTTGGCCGGCGGCCTGGCCGATATGGTCTTCACGGATCCTCCGTACAACGTGAACTACGGCGCGACCATGAAGGACAAACTGCGCGGCAAGAAACGCAAGATCGCCAACGACAATCTCGGCGACGGCTTCGAGCAGTTCCTCCGCGATGTCTGCGCCAACCTGCTGGCCGTGACCAAGGGCGCGATCTACGTCTGCATGTCCTCGTCCGAACTCCACACACTCCATCGGGCCTTCACCGAGAGCGGCGGGCACTGGTCCACCTTCGTCATTTGGGCCAAGAACACTTTCACGATGGGGCGTTCGGATTATCAGCGCCAGTACGAGCCGATTCTCTACGGATGGAAAGAAGGCACCGATCACTTCTGGTGTGGGGCCCGCGACCAGGGCGATGTGTGGCTCGTGAAGAAGCCGGTCTCGAACGATCTTCATCCGACCATGAAGCCAGTCGAACTTGTGGAGCGCGCAGTCCGGAACAGCAGCAAAAGCCGGGACTCGGTGCTTGATCCGTTCGGCGGCTCCGGCTCGACGCTGATCGCCTGCGAACGGTCCGGTCGCCAGGCACGGGTGATTGAACTGGAGCCGAAGTACTGCGACGTAATCGTCAGGCGGTTCCAGGAGTACGCAGGCAAAGTGGCAACGCTCGAAGCCGATGGCCGCCCGTTTGCGGACGTCGCCGCGGATCGCCTTGGAGTAGCCGCATGAATCGAACGCTGCCACCGGGAGCTGGCCCAGATCGAAGCCGAGATCCGCGCGGGAAATCCCGACGTCCAAGGCCTCTGCTTGGCGCTCTCGGACTGGTCAGCCGAACTTCGCATCCTTAAGAACCTTCCATGGAAAACCACGTTTTTCTTCAGATCCTGATTCCAGCTTCGGGATTAGTGTCCGGACTGATCGGCGCGTTCGTAGGGCTGCAAAACCGCGCCCTGCTCGCGGAGGTGCGCCGGGAACTGGCGGAGTTGGAGAACCGGATCATCACCCGGATCAACGGCACCTATGTGCGCGCTGGCGAGTGTCATCTCCGCGAGGAGAACATGCATGCGCGGCTGGAAGCTCTGGTGGAAGAAATCCGGAACATAAACGCCGCCGGATTGTGAGCCGGCGGCGGAGGAAGGCGGGGCTTGCTTACTGGGCGACGCGGTAGGCCCGGTCGCCGCTCTCAGACTTGAAGGACTCGACGCTGATGCCCATCTTCTTGGAGAGGCTGCCGGAGATGAAACCGCGGACGCTGTGCGCCTGCCAGCCAGTGGCAGACATGATGTCGGCGAGAGTCGCGCCAGCCGGCCGCTTGAGCATGTCGAGGACGATGGCCTTCTTGCTGCCCTCGCGCGCCCCTTTGGGCCCCGTGGCGTCGTCCTTCAGCTTGGCCTCCTTGGTCGCCTTCGCCTTCTTCGGCGCGACGGGGGCGGCCTGTGGCGCGGGCGTGGGCGTCAGGGCTTGGACCGCCTTCCAAATGCGGGCGACCGCCGTCTTGCGGTCGGTGAACTTCTTGACCGGCTTCAGATCGCCAAACGGCGGCGCGCCGGCGAAGCTATTCCAGACCTCGACAAGGCGGTCGGTGGGCCAGGTGGCGGCGAGCTTGGCAAGCTCCTTCTCGCTGGCGAATCGGGCCTGCTCCTCAGGGATGGCGTCCCCGGCAGCGTAGGCGGTGATGGTGTTGTCGGTGTCGATGGCAAACGTCGTCATGGTGGTGTTCCTTTCTATCGGTTCATGCCGGCGAGCTTGTCGTCGGCGGTTAGGTGCGAGCTCTTGAGATAGCCGCTGGCCAGGCGTGCCCAGCCAAACGGCGTCGAGATTTCGTGGCGCGCGGCGATGCGGCTCAACTTGATCCGGTGCGTCCCGTTGTCAAACTCCTTCTTGAGGTGGCCCCAGCGATCGAGCTTCCAGCCGTTCCGTGTCGCCCAGGCGATCAGTTCGTCTCGGGTCATGTTCAGTACTCCAGCCCCTTGGCGTCGACCGCGCTGCGGTCGCCCAGGTCGGCCAGCACGTAGGCGAGCTGCTCGGTGACGCGGCCGAGGTCGCCGGCGTACCCCCAATCGGCGGGCTCGCCGGCCTGGCGCTTCTGGTGGTCGGCCAGGCGGCTGGCGATGCGCTTCAGCAGGTCCTGGGCTTCGGCGTGCCGTTCGGCGTAGCAGCCTGCGGCGGTCTGCTTGGTGGTCTTGGTGGTGCGTTGCATCGAACACATGAATCGCTTCGGTGCGCCGGAATAGCAAGGGAATCTTCAAGAGAATCTTCGACGCGATTGTCAGGCGAAGGAGCCGATGTACACGGACCAGCAATTGCAGGCGTTGCGCGACGCTCTGGCCAACGGGGTGCGCCGCGTCCGGTTCGGCGATCGAGAGATTGAATACCGGACCGTCGAGGAGTTGAAGGAAGCCATCGCCGCTGCCGAAGCGGATGTGACCAAGAACAGCGGAACACCGGTGATCCGGCAGATCCGCGTGCAGACGCAGAAGGGCCTTTGACGACAGTGGGATTCTGGAATCGACTCCGGGCGGCGTTGCCGAGGTTCCGCTCTGCTTCCGATTACGAGGCTGCCGCGGCCACTCGGCGCACCACCGGCTGGGCGCCATCCACGGGCGATATCAACACGCTCGTGTTCCAGAGCGTCGATACGCTGCGATCGCGTTCGCGGGACATGGTGCGCCGGAATCCCTGGGCCACCAACGCACTCGATGCGTTCATCGGGAACTGCATCGGCACGGGGATCAAGCCGCAGTCGCAGCATCCGGACTCCGGCGTCAAGGAACAGATCCAGGCGCTGTGGCTGAAGTGGACCGACGAGGCCGATGCCTCCGGCCTCACGGATTTCTATGGTCTCCAGGCGCTCGCCTGCAGGTCGGTGATGGAGGCCGGTGAGTGCCTGGTGCGGCTGCGGCCGCGACTGCCGAAGGACGGGTTGTCCGTCCCGCTTCAACTCCAGGTTCTCGAAGCCGAACATTTGCCGACGAACGAGACGCGGAAGCTGGAGAACGGCAACTACGTCCGCGCGGGGATTGAGTTCAACGGGATCGGCAAGAGGGTCGCCTATCGGATCTATCGAGCGCATCCCGGTGACGCGCTCAACCCGATGGCCTCCACTGAGATCGTGCGCGTCGCTGCCGACTCGGTGCTTCATCTATTCCGGCCGCTCCGTCCGGGGCAACTGCGTGGGCAGCCGTGGCTGACCCAGGTTCTCATCAAGCTCTACGAGCTCGACCAGTACGACGACGCCGAACTGGTCCGGAAGAAGACGGCGGCAATGTTCGCGGGCTTCGTCACGAAGAATGCGCCGCAGGATTCGTTGCTCGGCGAAGCAAATCCGGATGCGACCGGCACCGCACTGGCGGGCCTGGAGCCCGGAACGCTTCAGGTGTTGCTGCCTGGCGAGGACGTGAAGTTCTCCTCGCCCGCAGATGTGGGAGCTACGTATGAAACCTTCATGCGCGTGCAACTGCGCTCGATCGCAGCGGGCATGGGGATCACCTACGAGCAACTGACCGGTGATCTCACCGGCGTCAACTACTCCTCTATCCGGGCGGGCTTGCTGGAGTTCCGCCGGCGGTGTGAGCAGTTCCAACACCAGGTGATCGTCTTCCAGATGTGCCGCCCGATCTGGAGGGCTTGGATCGATGCGGCGGTGTTGAGTGGCGCGCTGCCGAAACCGCAGGATCTCTCGCTCTATCACGACGTGAAGTGGATTCCGCCCGGCTTTGCCTGGGTCGATCCGCTGAAGGACATCAAGGCCCAGATCATGGCGGTGCGGGCTGGCTTCAAGAGCCGCGCCGAGGTTGTCTCCGAACAGGGCTACGACGTCGAAGGCACCGACAGCGAGATTGCTGCCGACAATGCTCGCGCCGATTCGCTCGGCAACAAGTATGACTCCGATCCACGAAAGGAACCAAATGCACCCGCTACCTCATCTGGCGACGCGAATTTTTGACACGCCGCTCCTGATCGCGCCGCAGAAGCTTGAGGTGATCCTGGCAGCGCTCGCTCCGCGTCTGGGGATCGAGGCTCCGCCCGTCTCCGCGGCCATTTCGGTCGAGAGAGCCTCCCGCAAGCCCTATGAGGTGACGCCGGACGGCATCGCCATCATTCCGATCGAGGGCACGCTGGTGCACAAATCGTACGGCCTCGATGCGCTCTCTGGCCTCCGGTCCTACGCGGACTTGCAGGACGAGATCGACGACGCCGCTACCGATCCGGCCATCAAGGGGATTCTGCTCGATATCGATTCGCCAGGCGGTGAAGTGGCAGGAGTCTTTGATCTCGCCGACACGGTCTATTCCGCGCGCGCGGCTAAGCCCGTTTTCGCCGTGGCCAACTCCGACGCCTTCAGCGCCGCCTATCTGCTTGCCAGCAGCGCCGAGCTGATCTACACCGGGCGCACCTCGGGCCTCGGCAGCATCGGCGTGATCGTGACGCATCTGGACGTAAGCGAGAGCGACCAGAAGCGCGGCTACAAGTACACCGTGGTCCACGCCGGCGCACGCAAGGCGGACTTCAATCCCCACGCCCCGCTCAGCGAGGAAGCACGCGCTGTCATGGAAGCGGAGGTCGAGCGCACCTACGGACTGCTGGTTTCTACCGTCGCGCGCAACCGCCGACTCGCCGAAACTGCCATCCGCCAGACCGAGGCTGGACTCTACTTCGGCAACGATGCCGTAAAGGCACGCCTCGCCGATCACATGGGAACGCGCCAGGTCGCTCTGGCCGATCTTCGCAATGCCATCCGCGGCGCCACTGGCGCCTCAATCCAACTCAAAGGAAACGCCATGAACGAAGAACAACGCGCGGCCGAGGCGACGCCCTCCGCCGCAGATATCGAAGCCATCCGGGCGGAGGCCTACCGTCAGGGGTACGCCGATGCCACGGAGATCGTGGACCTCTGCGAACTCGCCGGAATGCCGCGCCGGGCGGCGGGGCTCCTCGCGAAGCAGACCACGCCGGATGCGGCCCGGCAGCAACTCATGGAGGCTCGGGTCGCCGAGGATGCGCCGGAGATCCGCTCGCACGTCACGCCCGAAACCAGCACCGGCGCCAAGCCGCCGCTGGCCGATAACCCGCTGCTCAAGGCCGTCGAAAGGCTGGCCGGAAAAGGAGTGAACTGAAATGCCCCTTCAAACCGAATGCAATTACCTGGGCGATTGGCTCAAGTTCGAGGCCGATAACCACTACAGCCGCGACATTGTGACCGTGCTGGCCGGAGGCGGCGCCGTTCGCGAGTTGCTCACAGGCATGGTTCTCGGCCGCATTACCAAGGGTGTGGCCGCGAGCGCCGCCGTCGCGGGCAACACCGGCAACGGCACAATCACCGCCAGCCCCGCCGTGGGCCAGGCCGCCAAACCCGGCGTTTACCGGGTCGCGTGCATTGAACCTGCAGCGGATGCGGGCAAGTTCGCCGTCGAGGATCCGGATGGAGTCCTGATCGGCGTGGCCACGGTCGGCGTCGAGTTCACCACCCATCTCACCTTCACGATTGCCGACGGCGCCGCGGATTTCGTGGCCGGCGACAGCTTCACCATCACGGTCGCGGCCGGCTCCGGGAAAGTGAAGCAGATCGATTTTGCGGCCACCGACGGCAGCAATGCCGCCTGCGGCATCCTCCTGCTCGACACGACCGCCCCGGATGGCACGGACCGGTCCGGCGTCGCCATCGTCCGCAACGCGATCGTCTCCGATAACGGCATCACGTGGCCGGCGGGCGCGACCGAAAACCAGAAGAACGCCGCCATCGCGCAACTTAAATCCGCGGGCATCCTGGTCCGCCAAGGAGCGTAACGAATGATCTTGAATCCTTTCGCAACCGACGCTTTCAACATGACGGCGCTTACCGCCGCCATCAACAAGATCCCGAACACCTACGGCCGCGTGGAGCAGTTGGGCCTGATGACTCCGCAGGGCGTTCGCACCCGCACCATCATCATCGAAGAGATGAGCGGCGTGCTGAACCTGCTCCCCACGCAGCCGGTCGGCGCTCCGGGCACGCAAGGCACCACGGGCAAGCGCAAGGTGCGCTCGTTCGTGATTCCGCACATCCCGCACGACGATGCCGTGCTGCCCGAAGAAGTGCAAGGCATCCGCGCGTTCGGGTCGGAGACGGAGACCGACGCCCTCGCGAACCTGCTGGCGCAGAAGCTTCAGAACATGCGTAACAAGCATGCCATCACGCTCGAGTATCTGCGGATGGGCGCGCTTAAGGGCGTGATCCTGGATGCCGACGGCTCGACCCTCTACGACCTGTACAGCGAGTTCACCATCTCGCCGAAGACGGTCAGCTTCGCCCTGGGCACGGCGGGCACCGAGGTACTGCTGAAGGTGCTCGAAGTGAAGCGCCACATCGAGGACAACCTCAAGGGCGAGTTCATGACCGGCATCCTGTGCCTGTGCTCGGCGGGCTTTTATGACGCCCTG
>CAZVIK010000019.1:0-32703 GCA_964627045.1 uncultured Solibacteraceae bacterium
ACTCGCCCGATCTGCCCGCGGAGTTTTCCGGCGGTCTGGTGCAGCTGAAGACCATGGAGTTCCCCTCTGAGCGGGGCTTCAGCGTCTCCTACAAGACCGGCTTCAACACGATGACCAGCTTCTCGCCGTTCCTGACCTACGACGGCGGCGCCGGCGACTACTTCGGCTTCGGCTCCGGCGCGCGCGGCATCCCGAGCGGCATCCCGCGCGACCAGCGCGTCATCCCCGGCCGGTTCACCGCGTCCCAGTTGCAGGCCTTCGGGCGCTCCTTCTCCAATAACTGGGAGCCGCGCGAGTTGGCCTCCGCGCGCCCGGCTTCCGATTGGTCGGTCGCCGGCGGCGGGACCTGGGGACGCTTCGGCATCGTCGGCGCCGTGAGCCTCTCCAATAAGCTCCAGCAGCAGAACGAAACGCAGCGCTACCTCCGCATGGGCGCCGGGGAGCCCATCGTTTTCACCGACTATCCCGAATACCACGAGCATTCGGAAACCGCGCGCCTGGGCGGCGTGCTCAACATGGCCGTTCGCCTGACCCCGAACAACAAGATCGTCGTTCGCAACACGCTCACCCACGACGCCGAAAAGAGCGTGCGCCGCTTCGCCGGGTACGACGGCGGCGTGGCCAACGATCTGGCCGCCGAACGCCTGCGCTACATCGAACGCTCCCTGTTCTCCACCGGCGTCGAGGGCGAGCACAACTTCCCCAGCCTGCGCGACAGCATGATCCACTGGCAGTTCACCTACTCCCGCTCCACGCGCGACGAGCCCGACCTGCGCGAGGTCTTTCGCAACAAGCTCGACGACGGCCGCTACGTCTTCTCCGGCACCAGCACCTCCGGCCTGCGCTTTTTCTCGGACTTGCAGGACCGCATCTACGAACCGCAGATCGACTACACCATCCCCTTCTTCAGGGGCTCGGTCACCGGCCTGTTCAAGTTCGGCGCGCGCGCCACAATGCGCAGCCGCGACTTCGGCGCCCGCCGCTTCCTGTTCCAGTTGACCCAGAGCAACGTCGATCTCTTTCTCCCCAGCAACGAACTCTTCGCCGCCGCCAACATCCGTCCCGACGCCTTCCAGTTGATCGAGTACACCCGCGCCACCGACGCCTACGACGCCTCCATGGACATCTACGCCGGCTACGGAATGGTGGATATGGGAATCGGCGCGCGCTGGCGCATCGTGGCGGGCATTCGCGTCGAAGACGCCGAGGCGGTCGTCAACACGCTGGACAACCTTTCCACCAGCGTCACCCCGGTCCGCGCGGTTCTTCAGAATCGCGATCCGGTTCCCGCGGCCAACGTCATCTACGCCCTTTCGCCGCGCCAGAACCTTCGCTTCTCCTACAGCCGCACGCTGTCCCGGCCGGACTTCCGCGAGCTGTCGCCCTTCGACTTCGCCAACACCCTGGGCGGCTACATCACCGCCGGCAACCCCAACCTGAAACGCGCCGTCATAAGCAATTACGACGCGCGCTGGGAGTGGTTCACCGGCGGGAATCAGTTGCTGGCCTTCAGCGTCTTCTCCAAGACGTTCACCGATCCCATCGAGCAGGTCATCGTTCCGTCCAACGACCTTCGCCAGACCTTCGTGAACGCCAAGGGCGCGCTCAACTTCGGCGGCGAGTTGGAGTTCCGCCGGTCGCTCGCCAGCTTCTCTCCTAAGCTCCGCGATTTCGGCGTGGCGGCCAACATCACGTTCGTCGATTCCAACATCGACCTGCGTCCGGAAGACGCCTCGCTGCTCACCTCGCAGTCGCGGCCCCTGCTCGGCCAGTCCCGCTACGTCGCCAACGCCGTCGTCGCCTGGCAGCGGCGCAGTTGGCGCAGTTCGGCCCGCTTCAGCGTGAATTACGTCTCCCGGCGCATCTCCGATGTCGGCACCTTCCAGCTTCCCGACATCTACCAGGAGGCCAACACGCTGATGGACTTCTCTTACCAGTACCAAATCGGCGGACGCGGAAACTGGAGCCTCCGCCTCGAAGCCGAAAACCTCGGCAACAACGATTTCCGCTGGACGCAAGGCGACTTCGTTCAGCGCAACTACCGCCTGGGCCGGACCTTCCAAGTCGGCACGAGCTATTCATTCTGACGAGTTTCACAGGAGGATCAATGCGAGTTCGATATCTTTTGGCAATAGGTGCGCTCGCCGCGGGTTCCGCCGGGGCGGAGGGGTTCAGGGCCATCGGCCGGCTTGAAGCCGAAGGCCGTCTGGAGACCCAGGCGCGGCAGGCCCCCCTCAGCGTCGCGCAGACCTACAACGGCCCGAGAACCAAGTTGTCGATGTGGATCTGGAGCGATAAGTACACCTATCGCGACGGGGAAAGCGCGACGATCCGCTGGACCGCCAAGGCCAACGGCGACCTCTACCCTTACACCGTCTTCGTCTACCGCCAGAACAACCAGACCGGCAAGAAGACGTACTTCCCCGGCGGCGGTGAGGACCCCACCGACATCAACGGCAACACGGCCGCCCAGGGTTTCGTGCCCATGCAGATCGAGGACGCCACCAAGGCCGTGCTCATCGGCTCCGGCGGACGCTTCCCGGCCGCCGTCATGCCCGCCGAGTACGGCATGCACACCTTTGTGGTGGAGCTGCGCGACTACACCGGCACCCGTCCCTTGAAGACGGCCTACATGAAGATTGGTGTGGTCAAGAGTACGGTCGAACTCACCGGCGAAATCACCGCCGACCGCACCCTCACCAACGACACCGCCTGGAATCTCCGCGGCGGCGTCTACGTGAAGAACAACGCCACGCTCACCATCGAGCCGGGCACCTTCATTCTCGGCCAGCCAGGCACGCCGCCGGCGGTCTTGTTGATCACCCAGAACGGCAAGATCAACGCCAAGGGCACCCGCGCCCGTCCCATCGTCATGACCAGCGCGCAGCCGGTCGGCTCGCGCAACCGCGGCGACTGGGGTGGTCTCACCATGCTCGGCAAGGCCCCCATCAACGTGCCCGCTAACTCCGGTGGCAACCAGAACGCGGCCGGCACCTTCTACATCGAAGGCCTGAACACCACCCCGGACGGCCTCTACGGCGGCAGCGATCCCAACCATAGCTGCGGCGTTCTGGAATACGTCCGCGTCGAATACGCCGGCACGATCCTATCGCCCAACAACGAAGTCAACAACATCACCTGGGGCGGCTGCGGCAAGGGCACCGTCGCTCATCACCTTCAGGCCAGCTACGGTTTGGACGACGCCTTCGAATGGTTCGGCGGCAACGCCGACGCCAGCTACCTGGTCGGCAACCTCGGCCGGGATGATTATCTCGACTGGCAACTCGGTTACACCGGCCGCATCCAGTACGTCGTCGGGTTCTACAGTCCCGCCTACGGCGGAAACCGCGGCATTGAGGGCGATAACAGCGAATACGGGGCTTCTTCCGAGCCTTACTCCGCGCCCAGCATCTACAACACCACCTTCGTCGCCTCGGGCCGGGTCGGTTACGACGAGTCCAATTCGCCGGGCATCTTCCTGCGCCGCGGTTCGCGCGGGTCGCTAAACAACACCGTGGTCGCCAACTTCTACAGCGCCTGCCTCGACATCAACGACGCCGCCACCCAGGGCCAAGCCGACGCCGGCAACCTCACCATGAACGGTGTGCTTTGCTACAACAACAACCTCGGCGCCTCGGGCGCCAATACCGTCGCCGGTCAGATCCCGCAGGCCTATAGCCAGGCCTACGCACAGGGGCAGAAGGGCAACGGCGCCGGCAAGAACTTCGTCTTCTCCGACCCGCTGCTCAGCAAGCCGTTTGAGTACAACGACCCGGACTTCACCACTCTGTTCGGCAGCCCGGTGTTCCGCTCGGGTTGGGTTCAGCCTCCCGACGACGGCTTCTTCGACCAGTCCGCCCGCTTCCTCGGCGCCTTCGGCGACGAAAACTGGACCGAGGAGTGGACCTCGTTCCTGGTGGAAAGCGACATCGCGCAGTAGGTTCCGTGTGATCGCCGGGCGGCGCCAATTCCCCAGCGCGCCGCCTCGTCCCGCGCGGCCTCTCTTCCGGTGAGCGGCCGCGCGCTTTTTGTTTCCGTCCGTGCGGCGTATTTGCATTCGGGCGGTAGCACGGGCATAATAGTCGTATGCGGTATGCCATCATCGCCTTGCTGCTTTGCACTTCTTTGTTGGCTCAACAAGCGGATCCCGGCGCCCGGCCACCCGGGCCCGGCGAGCCGGACTCGCCTTTTTTCCTGAAACAGGAGATCACCGTCACGGCGACGCGTGCCGAACTGGCACCAGATCAGTCGCCGGTGTCTGGAGCCGTCGTGTACCGGGAAGAACTCGCCGTCCGAAACGTCCAGATGGTGGATCAGGCGTTGGATCTGACCGCGGGCGTCTACGCCAACCGTGGGAAAGGCTACCAGGACACCCAGGCCGGTGTGGGGATGCGCGGGTTCGCCGGAAGGGGCACGGGCCAGAGCCGGACGCTCGTCCTCATCGATGGACAGCCGCTGAACGATCCCTACACGGGTCAACTCGTTTGGGGGACGCTTCCGGTAACCGAAGTGGAAAGGGTCGAGGTTGTGCGCGGACCGTTTTCAGCGCTCTACGGCAGCAACGCCATGGGTGGTGTGGTGCAGGTGATTACGAAGGCCGTGGATCGGCGCCGCGCGGAGTTTTGGGGCGAATACGGAGCCCAAGATACCTTCCGTTATGGGGCCCGTGCCGCGGACCGTCTGTTTGGAAAGCTGAGCATTAGCCTGGCCTACGACCGGTTGCAATCGGGCGGCTACCCGTCGCAGCTCGTTACCACCGCAGGTTCCGCTGGAACCGGAGGCACACCGGTCACCGGCTTCGTTCCAACTTTCACGACCGCCGGCACGGCAACCTACCTTGTCGGACGTTCGGGGGACAACTGGTGGAACCAGCACGTCTGGCGCGCCCGCGGCGACTACACCGTAGCCAGCCAGACGACGCTTTCCGTTCAGTACATGCGACAGAGTTCCAACTACGGCTACGACGCCTACAGCACGCTTTTGCGAACGGCTGCCGGCGTTCCGTTCGATTCCGGAACCGCGGCCATCGTCGTCAACGGCGTCGCCAGGCGGTTGACGATCACCCCGAGCATGTTCCTGCCGGGTGACGGAGGAAACCGCTCGCACCTGCTCTCGGCGCGCCTCCATCACACCCTGACCGCGACCTCGCAGATTCGGGTCACCGCGGGAGCGGTGCGCGCCCCGCTGGCCTACTATTCGACGCCCGGCACGGGTTCCACCGCAGCCGGAGGGCCCGGGTCCATCAGCGACCGGCCCAATCGGGCCTGGTACGGTGAGGCGCAGTGGAACTGGAGCCCCAACAGCCGACACACGGTTACGGCCGGCACCGAGTTGCGCCGCGATTCTACCGGTGTCGCCGAAACCTCCGTCCCCAACTATGCCCGCCGGACCGAGAGCCCTGTGCTTTCTTACGCCGCGCAGGGCAAGGCCTTTACCCAGGGCGGTTTCGTGCAGCACGAGTGGCGCGTGCGCGAGGACCTGCTCGTGGTTTCCGGCGGCAGGGTGGACTACTGGCGCACATTCGACGGCGGCAACCAGACGGTCGGCACGACGCTGGTCAACCAATACGACGCGCGCTCCAACCGGTCGGCATCCGGAAAGGTGGCGGCGCGGTATCTGGCTCCCGGCGGTGTCGCCCTCCGGGCAAGCGTGGGCAACGCCTATCGCAACGCCAGCGTCTACGATCTGTATCGAACCTGGCGGTCTTCGACCGGCATCGTGTACGCCTCGAACCCCGATTTGAAGCCGGAGAAACTGATGGCTTGGGAGGCGGGAATCAGCCGGCGCTGGCAAGGCGGATTCGAACTCGATGCAGCTTACTTCGACAACCACGTGTCCGATTTGATCTACCGCTCCACGGACCTGAACGCCGACCCCTCGGGCAAGTACCGCCCCGTGGTGAATGCGGCCAAGGCGCGAACCCGCGGTCTGGAGGCATCCACGCGCGTGCCGGTGCGCACATGGCTGTTCGCCAAAGCGGCCTACACCTGGACCAGCGCCGAGATCACCAACAACCCAGCGATCCCCGATTCCGTCGGGAAGCGCATTCCGCAGGTGCCCGAGCACGGCGGGTCGCTTGGCTTGTTCGCTTCGCGGGGCCGTTGGAACGCCTCTGCTTCCGGGCGCTACGTCTCCTCAGTGTTTTCGACCGACACCAACACCGACACCACCAAGGGCGTCTACGGCGCCTTCGATCCCTTCTTCGAGGCCGACGCTACGGTCTCGGTCGATGTCTCGCGAAATCTCACCTTCCACGTCAACGCGCAGAACCTCCTGGATCGCGTCTACTTCAACTACTATCCGGTTGCCGGACGCCTCGTTTTCGCGGGTCTGCGGATCAGAATGTGAGAGCCGTCGCCCTTCTTGTCTTTGCCGTGGTTGCCAGCGCACATGCGCAGGTGCCGCTGCGCCTCACCGTGCTCACACGACTGAACCAGGCGGTGCCCGAGGGGTATGAGCGTTTTGTCGCGCGCTGGGGTGGCGGGCGGATCGACCTGCGGTACGGCGACTTCGAGTCGCCGCCGCCCGATTGGGACCGCTCCGAGGTTATCTTCACCTACCTGATGCCCCGCGAGGCCGCCGAGCGGCTAGCGCCTCAGTTCCGGGCTGCCGTCGCCCGCGGCGCCAAGGTGGTCGCGCACTGGCCGGAGCCGGCTCTGCGCCACTGGGATCTCAAGCAGGACGAGTCCCTCGTTGATGCCGCCGTCGAGTATTGGGCCCAGGGAGGCCCAGACAACATCGCCCGGTGCCTCGCGTTCCTTTTTTCGAAGGTGGCCGGCCGCCCCGGCCTCCCGGTGGAGCCTCCCGTTCCCGCCGTAACCGTCGGTATCTACCACCCCCGCGCGCCGCAGCCATTCCTCACCCTCGACTCGTATCTGGAGTGGCATCGCGACCTGCGCATTGTTGCGCCTGACGCCCCACGCGCGGCGGTGTTGTTCTACCAGACCAACCTGAAAAGCCGCGACACCGCCCATATCGACGCGCTCATCGCCTCCATCGAAAAGCGGGGAATGCTGCCCGTGGCCGTGTTCGGATGGCCGCCCCCAATGGCCGAGCCGCTTCTCCTCCGTGACGGCCAGCCCGCGGTGGACCTGGTGTTCGCGCTGAATTTTGGTTTTGCCCAGCCGGCCGATGCCGAGTTTCTGGCACGCTTGAACGTCCACGTGATCGACCTGATGACCACCCGCCAAACCCTCGCCGAATGGTCCGAATCTCCTCAGGGGCTCCGAATGGACCAGCTTGCGATTCAGGTTGCCGCTCCGGAACGCGCCGGCGCCACTGACCCGATCACCTTCGCCGCCACCGAGCGCTCTGCCGACGGCAACTCCCAGGTCACCGTCCCCATTCCCGAACGCATCGACATGGCCGTGCGTCGCGCCGCGCGTTGGATCGCTTTGCGCCACAAGCCGAACCACCAGAAACGAATCGCGCTACTGTACTACAACAACCCCCCCGGCAAGGGGAACATCGGCGCGAGCTACCTCGATGTCCCCGGTTCGCTCGCGGCGCTGCTTCAGCGCCTCCGTCAGGAAGGCTACAGCACCGGCGACGCGGTCCCTTCCGAAAAGGACCTGCTGCAGATGTTGGAGCGCGCAGGCCGCAACATCGAACAGTGGGCCCCGGGCGAACTGGACGCGATCGTCGCTGAAAACCAGGCCGTGCTCATCCCGGTGAAGCAATACCGCCACTGGCTGAGCGAGACTCCGAAGGAATTCCAGGAAGCGCTGCTTCGGAACTGGGGGCCGCCGGAACAGTCGGACCTGATGACAATCCGCTCGCGCGACAACGAGGCCGTGTGTGTGCTGCCCGCGTTGCGATTCGGGAATATCTTCCTCGGCCCACAGCCGTTGCGCTCGTCGTTTGCGCTGGCCGGCAAGACGCTGCACGACACCACAATTCCGCCCCCCCACTGCTATGTCGCGGGCTATCTCTGGTTGCGGCACGTCTACCAGGCAGACGCCGTCACCCACATCGGGCGTCACGGTACGCTCGAGTTTTTGCCGGGGAAGAACGTGGGCATGGCCGGCCCGGACCCCGCCGAGGTTCTGCTGGGTGATACGCCTGCACCCTACTTCTACATCATCGATGGCGGCGGCGAGTCTACCACCGCGCGGCGTCGCGGCGCTTCGACGCTCGTTGGCCACCTGACGCCCCTCCTGGTCGCCGGCGGCCCGCAGGAAAAGTTTCGCGCGATTCGCCGGGCCTTCCAGCAAATCGAGCAGGTCCGTGACTCCTCTCCCGGCCTCCTCGCCGAATACCAGTCCGCCGCCCGGGACGAGATCCGCGCGCTGCGACTGGACGCGCAGCTCGGATTCGATCTCGACAAGACCGCCTGGGACGAGATCGCCGCTGTTGTCGAAGGCTTCCTCGAGGAGACCGAGGCCGGTCCGATCCCCTTGGGAATCCACGTTCTCGGCCGCGCGCCACGAGACGGCGTGCAGATCGAGTCCCTCGCCGAGTTTTTGAAAACGGGCTTCTCAGACGCTGAATTGCGTACCTTGGGCGGCCTCCCCGAGGTCTGGGCACGCGACCTGTTCGCCGGAGCCACTCCTGCCATCGACGCCCAGTGGACGGCGGGCCTTCGCGACCACGCTCAGACACAGCTCGCCGCGGGCCGCGACTGGCTGGCCGGCCTGCGCGCCTCGTCTGCCGCCGAGCTGGACAACTACGTCCGCCTGCTCCGCGGGGAATACCTCGCCAGCGGCTCGTCGGGCGACCCCTTGCGCACGCCCGCGTCGCTGCCTAGTGGCCGCAACCTGCACGACTTCGACCCTTCACAAATCCCCACGCGCGCCGCCTGCGAACTTGGGCGGAAGCTGGGCGACGAGGTGCTGGAACGCCACCGCCGGCGCCTCGGCCGCGCCCCCGGGAAGGTCAGCCTGGTCCTCTGGTATGGAGAGACCGTGCGGCATCAGGGCGCGTTGGAGTGCGAGGCGCTCTACCTGATGGGAGTGGAGCCGCAATGGAACTCCCGCGGCGTTGTGGATGGCCTGCGCCTGGTTCCGGACGCGGAACTGGGCCGCCCGCGCGTGGACGTCGTGGCCACCATCGCGGGTATCTATCGCGACGGGTTTCCGGACAAGGCCGCGCTGCTGGACCGCGCTTCCCGTCTGGTCCAGCAGGCTGGCGACAACACGTTGAGCAGGAATACGCGGCGGAGCGTCGAGGAATTGATCCAGCGAGGGGTCCCGCGAGAGGCGGCCGAGCGCGCCGCCACCGCGCGCGTGTTTGGCCCTGCGCCCGGAGACTACGGCGGGGGGATCGCCAACCTCATCAAACAGAGCCGCGACGCCGGCGACACCGCGCAAATCGCCGAGGCCTACCTCACCCATAACAACTTCGCTTATACCAACGGCGAATGGGGTGCCTCGGTTCCCCATGCCCTGGCCACGCAACTCCAGGGCAATGAAGTCGTCATCCACTCCCGCACGACGAACCTCTACGGCACGATCGACAACGACGACTTCTTCGATTTCGCGGGTGGCCTCAACTTGGCCACCAAACAGGTCAACGGGGGGGCGGCGCCGCAGTTCTACGTCGCCAACCTCCGCAAAGCCGGCCGTGAGCGACTGGAGGACTTCCGGACCTTCCTCGCGGCTGAGATGAACGGCCGGTTCTGGAACCCGAGGTGGATCCGGGAAATGCAGACGAGCGGCTACGGCGGGGCTCGCGAGATTTTCGACAATCTGGAAAACGTCTACGGGTGGCAAGCTACCGCGCCCGAGCACCTCGACGGCTCAAACTGGGATAAGACTTTCCAAGTCTATGTTGAGGACCAACATCGCCTCGGGCTTAGGGAGTTTTTCGACAAGGAGAACCCCCACGCGCGACAGTACATGCTGGCCCGCATGTTGGAAGTCGACCGCCAGGGCCGCCACCACTTCACGCCGGAGCAAAAAACGCGCCTGCTTCGCGAGTACGTACGGTCCGTCGCACAATTCGGAATCGGCTGCTCAGCCAACACCTGCGGCAACCGCCGGCTTCAGGACGCGGTCGCGGCTTCGGCCGGCGCCGCCGCGGGCTTGACCCCGGCCGAGATCCGCCAGTTCCGCGAATCGCTGAACCGCGCCTTTTCCCAATCCGGGCCCGCCGGCCGGAAGCACTCCGCGCCACCGTCCGGCGACGGCCGAGGACAGGCCGCGTCACCCCGCCCCTCGCGCCCGTTCCGCGTCTTTGAAGCCACCATCGGGTCGCTCGTCGAATCACCCGCCGCGCTGCCCATCGGCTTCGCTTTGTTCGGCTTGTTTCTGGCGGGCAGCGGCTGTCTCGGGTCTGTGCAGGCGGCGCTTCTACGCCGGCGCAAGGGTGCTTTGGAACCCATCAGCCTGCGCTCGGAACCCTGACCGGCCCCGGCGCCCGCCCTACTGCGCCAGCGCCTTTTCGATCGCCGCGATCACCTCGGGCGAGTCCGGTGTCACCTTGGACGGGAATCGCGCCACCACCTGCCCGTCCTTGCCCACCACGAACTTGGTGAAGTTCCACTCGATCTCGTTGCCGCCCGCCGTCAGAAACTTGTACAGCGGCGCTTTGTCCTCGCCGAGCACGCTGATCTTGGAGAACATCGGGAACGTCACGTCGTAGGTCCGCTGGCAGAACTCGGCGATCTCCGCGTTGGTCCCCGGCTCCTGCCCGCGAAAGTTGTTGGCCGGAAAGCCCAGCACCACCGCGCCCCGGTCCTTGTACTTGCGCTGCATTGCCTCCAGCGCCGTGTACTGCGGCGTGAACCCGCAGCGGCTGGCGACGTTCACCACCAGCGCCACTTTCCCCTTGTACTGGGCCAGCGCCACCGGCTTGCCGTCAATCGAATCCATCGTGAAATCGTGCAGGCTCGCCGCGCTCATTTGCGCGGCGCCCAAAACGGCCATGGCGGCCAGCAGGTATAGTTTTCCCATGTCCGTTTAGATGCGTAACCGGCCCGCGCGATTCAGGCGCTTTCCAGGGCCGTCCGGATCGTCGAAACGTCCACCAACCCGGAGCACCCGTATACCGCCGGCAGGAACTTCCCCGGCGGGTGCCGCCGCCGCAGCTCCGCCACCAGGTCCGTGCCCGCCCGGTAGGCCGGCAGGTACATCCGCCCCAGCAGCGGATGCCGCCCCCAGGCCCCCGAGAGCTTTTCGGCCCGCTCCGGCGTCACAAGATAATCCCGCCGCAGAACGCTGGCCACCTCGGCTTGCGGCGCGCCTTCCTTCCAGGTCAGATACGACGACTGGTTCTTGGCGTCGTCCTGCAACAACGCCAACAACAGCCCGATCTGCAAGTCCTCGTCTGGCAACTCCGCCACCTCGGTCGCGCCGTGCGCCATCAGGATCGCGTTGTTGGCGATTCCTTCGCACAGGGCGGCCGCCCGCGTGTTCATCGTCAGCACCGACGCTTCGAACCCCGCCAGCCCGCGCACATAGAGGTTTTGCAGCCACGCGAACGTGGTCACGTGCCCCGGCACCACCTCGTGGCTCACCAGTTGTTCGAACTCCGGCACCGAAATCTCCAGCGACGCGTTGATCTCGTAGGTCGCCTCGTACTCCGGGCTGCCGTCGGCCTTCCGCGCGCGCCCCAGGTAGTTCATCGACCCCGAAAACCAGGCCCCCTCGATCGGCAGAAACCGTATGTTGGCTCTCGGCACCGCTTGCAGTTCCTCGGGCAGGTGCGGCATCACGTTTCGCGCGGTCAGGGCATCGTAGTGCGCGATGAAGGCATCTCCCAGCGCCCGCACCGACGCCATCGGGACCATCCTTGCCCGCCGCCACGCGTCCACCGCGGCCAGCAATGACCCGCCATTCGACGACGGGTGCCCCCGCCGCGCCAACAGTTCCGCTACCCGCTCGCGCTTGGGCCCCGGCTCGGATGGCGATGGCGCCGCACCGGTCGACGCCCGCACGCAGCGCTCATACGGCACCGGCTCGCCCTGGCCGAGCAGTTCCATCACCAGGTCCCACATCGCCTCGAAGCACACCGCCAGGTTGGCGACGTACGCCCCGCGCAACCCGCCCATCTTGGCGCCTTCCGCCGCCAGTCCGCCGATCGCGCCCCGCACGTCCACCCCGTCCAGGTACGCGAGGATCGCCTCTTTGTCCGGCTCCTTGGCCGAGACCCCGCCCGTCTCTCTCACCCGCGCCGCCGCCGGATGCGTGTACGCCGCCGGCAACGGCTCGTCGCTGAACCAGGAATCTGCGATGAACCTCCCCGTCCCGGATTCGCACATCACGTCGCCGCCCCACAGCGTATCGATCCCCAGGATCGCGTTGCCCACCAGTTCCTCGAACCGTGCGCCCATGGTCATCCCTCTTTCTTCGCCTTCGCCAGGCTCCCGCGCCACAGGTACACGCAGAAGCCCACAAACAGGAGCGCCGACACCATCTGCGCGGCCGCCGCGGTGTCGTAGAACGGCGTCTTGATCCACTCTTCCGAGAACCCCGGAATCAGGCGGAACGCTGCGCCGAATACCCCGCCGAGCGCCCCTCCCGCCATCAGGCCGCTGGCGATGATCACGCCGCGTTCCTGGATCGTGCGCCCGCGTTCGCCCCCCGCCGCCGTGGCCCTCTTCCCCAGGAAGTGCGCCAGGAACCCGCCCACCAGCGCCGGGGTGTTCAACTCCAGCGGCAGGTACATGCCCAGCGCAAACAGCAGCGCCGGCACGCCGATCATCTCCATGATCAGCGCCACCACCGCCCCCGCGCCGAACAGTACACCCGCCACCGGCTGCTGGCTCATGAACCCTTCCACCAGCGCCCGCATGATGGCCGCCTGCGGAGCGGGCAGCATCGCCCGCGGGTCGCCCGGAACCGCTTCGCCAAGCTGGAACGCCCGCGCCAGCAGCACAATCGTCAGCCCCGCCGCCACCGCCGCCGCGATGATCCCCAGGAACTTCACCTTCTCCTGCGCCGCCGGCGTCGATCCCAGCCAGTAGCCCGTCTTCAGATCCGTAATCGTCTGCCCGGCGATCGACAGCGCCGTGCACACCATCCCGGCGATCGCCATCACGAAGAACATCCCCGTCGTGCCCGACAGCCCGAACCGCAGCAACACCACGCTGCTCACGATAATCGTCAGCATCGTCATGCCCGACACCGGATTGCGCGCCACCGTAGCGATCGCATTGGCCGCCACCGACGTGAAGAAGAACGAAAACCCCACCGTCAACAGCACGCCCAGCGCGATGATTGCGGGCGACGGCGCCAGGCTCCCCAGGAACGCCGCCACCGCCAGCACGCTCACCGCCACGCCCGCCACGATCCACAGCACCGGAATGTCGCGGTCCGTCCGTTCGCTTCCGTGCGGCTCGCCGTGCCGGAAGGTCCGCGCCGCGATCGCGAAGGACGCCGCCACAATCTTGAGGAACTTCAGGATGCTGAAGATCCCCGCCGTCGCAATCGCCCCCACGCCGATGAAGCGCACATACGACCGGAAGATCTGCCCCGCCTCCATTTCCGGAATCGGAATCGCCGCCGGATACACCGCTTGCGGCAGCCGGTCGCCGATCATCCAGATCAGCGGCACCAGCACGAAATTCGACAGGAACCCGCCCGCGCACAGGATCATCGAGCTGCGCAGTCCCATCACGTAGCCCAGCCCCAGGATGAAGCTGATGGCGTCGAAGCTGAAGACCACCTTGGCCCGCTCGGCCAGCGTCTTCACGAGCGGGATGAACTGGAAATCGACGTACTCCCGCCACACCTGAAACGTGGTGGCGAAGAAATCGAACGCCCCGGCCAGCGCCGTCGCCTGCAACAGCAGCTTCGCCTGCGACCCGCCTTTCTCGCCCGTGATCAGCACCTCGGTGATCGCCGTCGCCTCGGGGTAGGGAAACAGTCCGTGCATCTCGCGCACGAAGTACCGCCGCAGCGGGATCAGGAACAGCACGCCCAGGCAGCCGCCCGCCACGCACACCAGGATCGTCTGCACCGGGTGCGGGTCCAACTTCAGCATGTACAGCGCCGGCAGCGTGAAGATCGCCCCCGCCACCAGCGACCCCGACACCCCGCCGATCCCCGTGATGATGACGTTCTCCAACAGCGACGAGCGCCGCGCGTACATCCGCGCCAACCCGATCGTCAGGATCGAGATCGGAATCGCCGCCTCCATCACCTGCCCCACCTTCAGCCCCGAGTACGCCGAGGCCACCGTGAAGATCACGCAGAACAACAGGCCCCAGGCCACCGAGCGCCAGGTCAGTTCGGGTTCGGCCGCGCCCGCCTTCACCACGGGTTGATAGGACGCCCCCGGCTCCAGCGGCTTGTAGGCGTTTTCGGGCAGCGATTTGGTGTCGGTTGTCGTGTCCATTGGGAGTCCGTCAGCCGGAAGCCATGCGGATCAGCTTCTCGGCGTGCTTCAGCGCCTCGGGAGTCAGCTTCTCGCCGCTCAACATGCGGCCCACTTCGCGTGTGCGCGCCTCGCCTTCCAGTTCCCTCACCGCGGCCGACGTGCGCCCGCCCGCTTCTTTCTTCTCGACGTAATAATGATGATCGGCGAACCCGGCGATTTGCGGCAGGTGCGTGACGCACAGCACCTGGTTCGCCGCCGCGATCTGTTTCAGCCGCCGCCCCACCACCTCGGCCGCCCGGCCTCCGATGCCCGCGTCCACCTCGTCGAAGACCAGCGTGCGGCGTCCGTTGCCGGCCGGCCGCGCCGCACCCGCCGCCGCGCACGTCTTCAGCGCCAGCGCGAGGCGCGAGATTTCGCCTCCGCTCGCCACCTTTTCGAGCGCCCTCGGTTCCTCGCCCAGGTTCGGCGACACCAGAAACCTCACCGCGTCCGTGCCGTTATCGCTCCAGGCCGTCTCGCTCACTTCGACGCGGAACACGGTCCGCTCCATCGCCAGGGCGGCCAGTTCTTCTTCCATCTTTTTCGCCAGCCGCCGCGCCGCGTCCCGCCGCATCCGGCCCAACTTCGCCGCCGCCTCTTCGTAGGCTGCCGCGCGCTCCTTCAAATCCTTGGCCAGCGCCGCGCGCCTCTGGTCGGCGTTTTCCACCGCATCCAGTTGCCCGCGTACTTCCTCCAGATACGCCAGCACCGCCTCCAGCGTTGCGCCGTACTTGCGCTTCAGCTTGTCGAGCGCCGCCAGCCGCGCTTCGATCGCCTCCAGCCTCTCGGGGTCCGCCTCCAGCCGCGCCAGGTAGTCGCGCAGCGTGAGCGACGCCTCTTCCACGGCAAACTCCGCCGGCTTCAGCGTTTCGGCCAGCGCCCCCAGCGCCGGGTCCACGCGCCCCAGTACTTCCAGCCGCCGCGACGCCGCGCGAATCGCCGCCACCGCCGACTCGGGCGACTCGTACAGCGCCTGGTACGCCCCGCCCGCGCCTTCTTCGATGCGGGCCACGTTTTGCAGCCGCCGCCGTTCGATCTCCAGTTCCGCGTCTTCTCCCGCCCTCGGCGCGGCGTCTTCGATCTCGCGCTTCTGGAAGCCCCACAGGTCCGCCATGCGCAGCTTTTCCTGCTCGCCGCGCTCCAGTTCGTCGAGTTCCCTCCGGCACGCCGCCCACCGCGCGTAGGCTTCGCGCACTTGCCCCAGCCGTTCGCCCGCGCCGGCAAAGGCGTCCAGTATGCCGAGTTGCGCCTCGGGCTGAAACAACATCTGCTGATCGTGCTGCCCGTGTATGTCGCCCAGGTGCGCGGCCAGTTCCCGCAGGAACCCCGCCGCCACCGGCCGGCTCGACGCGAAGGCTCGCGACTTGCCGCCCGGCAGAATCTCCCGTTCGATCAGCAACTCGCCGTCCTCGGCTTCCAGCCCCGCCGCTTCCAGCGCCGCACGCACCTCTTTGGAATCGGGAACCTCGAAGAGCCCCGAGATCCGAGCCCGCTCGGCCCCCGTGCGAATCATCTCGGCCGACGCCCGGCCGCCCAGCAGCAGCCCCAGGGCATCCACCACAATCGACTTGCCGCTGCCGGTCTCCCCGGACAGCAGGTTCAGCCCATCGTGGAACCGCACCCGCAGCCGCTCGATCACGGCGTAGTTCTCGATCACCAACTCGACCAGCATTCGACGTGATTATACGACGCCGCCCGCCCCGCCTCCGGCAGGCCATTCGCACCCTGCGTCGCCTGTTTTTTGCGGAGCAGCCCTTCCGGGCTGCGGCCGGGCTCTCCAGCCCTGTCCCCTTCGCCTAACCCCGGCTTCTTCCTTGTGGAGCCGATCGCCAGATCGGCCACGTGGGCAGTCTTGCCCACGGCTGGGAGTTTGTTGAAAAACCCAATTGCAGACTCAAGTCCGAGCCACACGGAGCTGTAGATCCATGAAGCTGAGAGGTGCAAGCTTCAGCCTGTCTGGTCTCAAGAAATTACATCGGGCTTTTTCAATAACCTCCGGGCGCTCCTTGCGGCCGTGGCGTTTGCACGCCCACGCGCCGCGCCTCCACGCATCGCCGCCTTCGCCTCTTGGTGACCCGGTCTGATGTATCCTGTAATCTGCCATGTTACTAATCCGGCTTGCAAGCGTTTTTGTCTTTCTCGCTTCGGCCCTTGGCGGGGCGCAGCCGCCCGGCGGCTCGGACGATGCCGTCGAGGTCGGTCCGGACGTTGTGGCGCCACGCCTCGTTCACAAAGTCGAGCCCGAGTACAGTACGGAAGCCTTGATTCAAGGCGTGATGGGCACGGTTGTTCTCTCGTTGATCGTCGACGAGCGGGGCATGCCTGTGAATATCGCCATTGTGCGCCCGCTCGGCTTCGGCCTCGACGAAAAGGCTCGCGAGGCCCTCGCGTTGTGGCGGTTCAAGCCGGGCACGCGCGGCGGCAACCCCGTCAAGATCTGGGCTCACGTAGATGTTAGCTACCGGTTGCTCCCGACGAGATCGGAATTCACCGCAACGCGGCGCCGGACGGAGTTCAATGCGGCCCTCGCGACGCTTCGCAAGACAGCGGCGAAGAAGAAGGATGTTGACCGGGCGCTGAAGTCCGTGCGCAACCTGAGTGGGAAGGGGTTCGCGCCCGCCATGTACCTGCTCGGTGTGATGTTGGTGGAGGGGGACCGCGTGCCGCCCGACGCCGCCGCGGGCCTCAAGCTGATTCAGCAGGCCGCCGAAAAGGATTACGGCCCGGCTATCTACCAACTCGCCATACGCCGCATGGAAGGACGCGAACTCGCCCGTGATTCGGACTGGGGCCTGCGCGACATGGCTCGGGCTGCCTACTACGGCAGTACGCAGGCTCAGGCCTACCTGGCGCAGCGTTATGAGTCGGGCGACGGTTTGCCGCAGAGCCGAGAGCAGGCCGAGCACTTCTACCGTTATTGCGCCGCGTCCGGGATCGGCGCCTGCCAGTACGGCGTGGCGCGCCTCTTACTCGCCGAACCGGCGCTGGACGGTCGAAGGCGCGTTGAGGCGGTTGCCTGGCTTCAGCTCGCGGTCGAGAACGGGGTCGCCGAAGCCCGCGGCCTCGAGGCGCGTGAACTCTCCCGCCTTTCTCCCACGCAAATCAAGTCGCTCGTCTCGCTCAAGCCGCAACTCGGCAGGCGTTGAACCGGCCGGTGCCGGCCGCCTCCGCCACAGCCTGCTCCGCAAATCGACAGTCACACGCCGCCGCGCGAAATCTTCTCAATCCCTTCAATCACTTCCCCCGCCCGCCCTCCGGCCCGCGCCCGCCCTCAATCTACAATCGGAGGCGCCCGTCCGGCGCAAATCTCCTGTGAAAGGAACCAACGCCGTCATGGCCTCCCAAAGCCGCACCGAAGCCAACCGCCGCAACGCCCTCCGCTCCACCGGGCCGCGCACCGAGGCGGGCAAAGCCGTCTCCCGGCTCAACGCTCTCAAGCACGGCATCACCGCCGAAACCGTCCTGCTCGAATCCGAAGACCCCGCCGCCTTCGCCGCCCTCCGCGACTCCTTCTTCGACCACCTCGATCCCCAGGACCCCGTCGAAGCCCTCCTGGCCGAGCGCGTCGTACTGGCCGCCTGGCGTCTGGAGCGCGTCCGCGGAATGGAGACCGGTCTTTTCCAGCACTTTGTGCGCGAGGCCGAGGACGCCCTCAAACACCGCCCCGATCTCACGGCCCGCGACCACAACGCCCGCGCCTTCCTGCGCGATAGCAACAACGCCAACTCGCTCACCCTCCTGGCCCGTTATGAAACCCGCCTGGAGCGCTCTTTCTACACCGCTCTCCGCGAGTTCCGCCGCCTTCGCTCCACCCCTCCTTCCGGCGGCGGCCCCTCCTCCCCCGCCGCCGTTCGCCCCATTTCCCCTTCTGCCGTCAATGAGATGCCGCTGCCCGCCTCCGCCGATCCCGGCCCCTCGCCCGCTCCGGCTGAAATTGCCAAACGAACCCAACCGCCCGCCTCCGCCGGCTCTTTCCGCCGCCTCGAAAACACCCCCAAACTCCCCTCCATTGCCGCCGGAACGCCGCGCCCGTTCGTGTACGATAGTGATTGACCCCTAAAATGTCCTTAAATGATGTCGAACTGAAGAAGACCGTCAACCTGCCACGCACGGACTTTGCCATGAAGGCCAACCTGCCGCAGGCCGAGCCCAAGATGCTCGCCCGTTGGGAGGAAATGGACCTCTACGGGAAGATCCGCCAGGCCCGCGCCGGCCGCCCTCTCTGGGTGCTTCACGACGGGCCGCCCTACGCCAACGGCAACATCCACCTCGGAACCGCCTTCAACAAGATCCTGAAGGACTTCATGGTCAAGAGCCGCAGCATGGCGGGCTTCGACGCCCCCTATGTGCCCGGCTGGGATTGCCACGGCCTGCCCATCGAGAACAAGGTTGACGCCGAACTCGGCTCGCGCAAAGCCCAGATGACCCCCGCGCAGGTCCGCGAGGAATGCCGCAAGTACGCCCAGAAGTTCGTCGAACTCCACCGCCGCGAATTCAAGCGCCTCGGCGTCTTCGGCGAGTGGGACCGCCCCTACCTCACCATGACCGCCGAATATGAGGCGGTCATCGCCAAAGCTTTCGTCGACTTCCTCGATAAGGGCTACGTTTACAAGGGCCTGCGTCCCGTGCACTGGTGCATGCGCGACCGCACCGCGCTGGCCGAAGCCGAGGTCGAATACGAGAATCACTCGAGCCCCTCCATCTGGGTGCGATTCGCGCTCACCTCCGATGCCGCGAACATCGACGCCGCCCTCGCCGGCCGCCGCGTCTGGGGCCTCATCTGGACCACCACGCCCTGGACCATCCCGGCCAACATGGCCATCGCCTTCCACCCGAAGTTCAGCTACGTCGCCCTCGCCGAACGCGACGACGTGTACATCGTCGCCGAGGACCTTTGGAAAGCGACCGCCGAGCGCTGCGGCTGGGCCGATCCCAAGATCGTCGCCCGCTTCGCCGGCTCGGCGCTCGAAGGTGCGGTTTTCCGCCACCCGCTCATCGAACGCGACTCGGCCGGCATCCTCGCCGAGCACGTCACCCTGGACCAGGGCACCGGCGCTGTTCACACCGCGCCCGGCCACGGACAGGAAGACTACGCCATCGGCAAGCAGTACGGTATCGCCGTCTTCTGCCCGGTCGATGCCGCCGGGCGCTTCTTCCATGCCGAAGGGGCCGCGGGCCGTCTGCCCGAGGAAATCATCGGAAAGAACGTCTGGGAAGCCAACCCCATCGTCGTGGACCTGCTGCGCCGGTCCGGCGCGCTGCTGGCGGAAGCCCGGCTCGATCACAGCTATCCCCATTGCTGGCGCTGTCACAAGCCCACCATCTTCCGCGCCACCGAACAGTGGTTCATCGGCATGGGTAACAACGGCCTTCGCGACCAGGCCCTGGAAGCCGTGAAGTCCGTCCAGTGGATTCCCGGGTGGGGCGAAGGCCGCATGGGCGGCATGGTCGGCGGACGGCCCGATTGGTGTATCTCGCGACAGCGCGTTTGGGGCGTCCCCATCGTCGTCTTCTATTGCGAAGATTGCGGCGAGCCTCTCACGGACCGCAAGCACCTGGACCCCGTCGTCGACCTCTTCCGCGCGCACACCACGGACGTCTGGTACGAAAGGTCCGAGGCCGAACTGCTCGCCTCCGAGGTCCGCTGCTCCAAGTGCGGCGGCGCGCGCTTCCGTAAGGGCACCGACATACTCGACGTCTGGTTCGACTCCGGCTCCAGCCACCTCGGCGTCTTGAACGATACCTGGAATCTCCCGTGGCCCGCTGACCTCTGCGTCGAAGGCCCCGACCAGTATCGCGGCTGGTTCCAGAGTTCGCTGCTGATCGGCGTCGGGCTGAAGGGCGCTTCGCCCTACCGCCAGTGCGCCACGCACGGCTGGACGCTGGACGGCGAAGGCCGCGCCATGTCCAAGTCCATCGGCAACATCATCGAGCCGGAGACCATCGTCAAGCAGTACGGCGCCGAGGTGCTGCGCCTGTGGGTCGCCAGCCAGGAGTTCACCGAGGATGTCCGCATCTCGGAGACCATCCTGACGCGCCTTTCGGAAGCCTACCGCAAGCTGCGCAACACCTTCCGCTACGCCCTCGGGAACCTCTGCGACTTCGATCCCGCCACCGACGCCGTTCCCCCCGCCGAAATGCTCGAACTCGACCAGTGGATTCTGCTGCGCGCCGGGGAACTGGTCGGCCAGTGCCGCGCCTGGTACGGCGAGTTCGCGTTCCACAAGGTCTATCACGCCGTCTACGATTTCGCCATCACCGGTCTGAGCGCCCTCTACTTCGACATCCTGAAGGACCGCCTCTACACCGCCGCCCCGCGATCCAAGGCCCGGCGCAGCGCGCAGACCGCGCTCTGGCGTCTCAACTACGCGCTGGTGCGGCTGCTGGAGCCTATCCTCACGTTCACCACCGAAGAGGTCTGGTCCAACATGCGGTTGCCCCAGGGCGCGCCCGAAAGCGTCCACCTGGCGTTGTTCCCCGAGCCCGGTGAGCTTTCCGCCGGCCTCACGGCCGCGCACCGCAAGCGCGCCAAGAACTGGGATCGCCTGATGGAGGTCCGCGAAACGGTGCTCAAGAGCCTGGAGGCGGCGCGGCAGGAAAAGTTCATCGGCGCGCCGCTCGAGGCCTGCGTTCACTTGAAAGCCGGTGCGGATCTTTACCCGCTGCTGGAGACCTACGCCGCGGAACTTCCGTCCCTGTTCATCGTTTCGCAGGTGGACCTGGCCCGCAGCGACGGAAAGGTCCTCTCGGTTCACATCGCGCGCGCCGCCGGCGCCAAGTGCGAACGCTGCTGGAAGTACGCGACCGATATCGGCAGCGTTGCCGGACTGCCAACCGTCTGTGGCCCGTGCGCCGCGGCCGTAGTGGAGATGGTGGGGAACTAGATGTCCAAACGCCTCCCCGCCTACGCTCTCGCGCTCCTCTGGTTTTGCGCGGACCGCGCGACGAAGCTGATCGTGGAGGCCAACCTTAGCCGGGAAGACGTCATCGCCGTCATCCCCGGTTTCTTCAACCTGATCTACACCTCTAACCGGGGCATGGCCTTCAGCATCCTGGCCGACAACGAGAGCGAATGGCGCAGTTTCTTCCTGATCGGCTTAACGCTTCTGGTCCTCGCCCTGGTCGCCAGTATCCTCTGGCAGACCTCGCCGCGCGGGCTGGCCGCCAACCGCCTCAGCCGCATCGGTCTCTCGCTGGTGCTCGGCGGCGCGCTCGGCAACCTGTACGACCGCATCGCCACCGGCGCGGTGACCGACTTTCTGGACTTCTACATCGCCGCCTGGCACTGGCCCGCCTTCAACGTGGCCGACATGGGCCTCAGCATCGGCGCGGGCCTGGTGATCCTCGATTTCTGGCGCAGCCGCAATAGAGAGGCGGCCTGAGTGTTTCCCCAAGTCATCCGCATCGGCGATTTTTTCCTCCCCACCTACGGCGTCCTGGTGACCACGGCGTTCCTGGTCGCCCTGTGGATGGCCGCGCGGCTGGCGGCGCGCTCCGGCCTCGATAAAGAGGCCGTCATGAACCTAGGGATCTACTGCGGCCTGGCCGCCATCTTCGGCGCCAAGCTCATGCTGATCCTGGTGGACCTGGACTACTACCTCCGCAACCCCGGCGAGATCATTTCGCTAGCGACGCTCCAGGCCGGCGGCGTCTTTTACGGCGGTCTGATCGCCGCCCTTGCTACGGCCTTCTTTTACATGCGCGCGCGCAAGTTGCCGGGCCTGGCGACCTCGGACGCGTTCGCGCCGGCCCTCGCTCTGGGGCACGCCATCGGACGGTTGGGGTGCTTCGCCGCCGGTTGCTGCTGGGGCCAGGAGTGCCACCAGCCCTGGGCGGTGACGTTTACAGACCCGATCGCCAACCAGCTTCAGGGAACGCCGCTGCACACGCCGCTGCATCCGACGCAGCTTTATGAAGCCGCCGCCGAAGCCGTCATCTTCGCCATCGTGTACCGCCGCTTCGGCCGGCCGCACCGCCCCGGCGCGATCATCGCCTTGTACCTGTTGCTGTACTCAGCGGCGCGTTTCACCGTCGAGTTCTACCGCGCACCCGAACAGGCCAACCCCTGGGGCGGACCGCTTACCGCCGCGCAGTGGATCTCGGTGGCCCTGTTCGCCCTGGGAATCTACCTGATGCGCCGCCGGGCCGCGCCCGCGCCGAAGTAGTTTCCGGCGGATTCCGCGGCCGTCCTGCTACATTGGTATCCAGCCGTGCTAACGACTCTCGTTGTGGACACGCTCCTGGTTACTTCGGTGACGGCGATTGCCGTGGCCAGCGCCGCGGCGGCCGTGTTTCTGGTCGCCTCGCCTCGCCTCAGCCGTTTGTTGGTTCCTTTCGGCGCGGGCCTGCTCGTCGGGATGGCCGCCTTCGGCATGTGGCCCGAGGTCTCCGAGAAGATGGGCTGGCTGGCGGGCCTTGGCGTCCTCGCCTCCGGTTTCCTCCTGCTTTGGATCGTGAACCGCTTCGTTCACCCGGTATGTCCATCCTGCTCGCACACGCACGATCACGCGAGTTGCGCGGTTACTCTGCACGGCTTCGCTCCGCCGCTGGTGATCGCCGCCGTGCTGCATAGTCTGATGGACGGGCTGGCCATTCCCGCCGCCGGGCGGCAGGACCCCGACGGGCTCGCCTGGGGCGTGTTTCTGGCCATCGCCATCCACAAGGTGCCCGAGGGCCTCGCTTACGGGACCATCCTGCGTGCGGCCGTGAAGTCGCGCGTCTCAGCCATTGGCTGGTGCCTGGTGGCGCAACTTCCGACCATCGTGGGCGGCGTCGCTGAATCGCTATTCGCCCCGGACGCCGAGGGCGCCTGGACGCTTGTGGTGCTGGCGCTGGCCGGAGGCAGCTTCCTGTTCCTGGGCTACCACGCGATTCACGGCGAGGTTCGCCGCCGCGGCCCGGCTCCTGTGCTTACACCCGCGCTGGTGGGCTTGGCCGGGGCGGCCGTCATCCAGTTGGGCCTGCATTCGTTTCACGGCTAGACCGGCGGCCGCCGGCGGTGCCAATCGGTCTGCCGCTGGAACTCCGCTCCTACCGCCAGCAGGTTGTTCTCGGTGAGCAGCCGGCCCACCAGTTGCAGCGCCACCGGCAGTCCTTCGGCGAAGCCGCAGGGAATCGACAGCGCGGGCAGCCCCGCCAGATTCCCGGCCGCGCCCAGCGCGCGCAGTCCCGGGCTCTTCGGCGCGTCTGCCGCGCCGCCCGGTCCGTCCAGCCGCGCCCCCACCGGTGGGGCGACGGAAAAACGGCTCGGCGAAACCAGTACGTCCACCTTCGCGAACAGCTTCCGCATCTCGTCGCGGATCAAGCTGCGGATGCGCATCGCCCGCAGGTAGTCCGTTGCCGGGATCTCCAGGCCGGCCTTCAGCCCTTCGATCTGCCGCTCGTCGGCCAGTTCATTCACCTTGCCCGTCTGGATCAGCTCTTCAAACGCGGCCGATCCTTCGGCCGAGATGATCGTGTTGGCCACATCCGAGTAGGGCAGCACGGGCAACTCCACTTCGATCATCTTCGCGCCCATCGCACGGATTACGTTCATCGCTTCGGTGAAAGCGGGCCGCATCGCCGCCGGTGCGTGCCCGGCGATGTCGGCCGGAGAGTAGCCGATCCGCAGATCGCTCAACTTCCGCGCGAACTTCGGCGTGTAGTAGAAGCTCTTGCCGAGCGAGCCCGGGTCGTTGGCGTCGCCGCCCGAGATGGCCTGCAACACGTGCCCGCAGTCTTCCGCCGAACGGCAGATGGGGCCGATCTTGTCCATGGTCCAGGAAAGCGCCATCGCGCCGTGCCGGCTCACCAGCCCGTAGGTGGGCCGCAACCCGGTCACGCCACAGTAGGCGCTTGGCGTCAGGATCGATCCCCACGTCTCGCTCCCGATGGCGAATGCGACCAGCCCCGCGGCCACCGCTGCCGCCGGGCCGCTCGACGATCCGCCGCTCCACTTGGTGGCGTCCCACGGATTCAGCCCCGGCCCGGTCAGCGACGCCGACGGGTAGCGGTACCCGCCCGCGCCCGCCAGTTCCACCATGGCGAGCTTCCCGGCCGCCACCGCGCCCGCGCGGTCCAGCTTCCGTATGACCGTAGCGTCGTTCACGAACCGCTGGCTGGCGTATGGTTTCGCGCCCCACGTGGTCGGCTTCACCGCGATGCTCAACAGGTCTTTGACTCCGAAGGGAATGCCTTGCAGCGGGCCGCGGAACCGCTCGCGTTTCAGGTCGTCGTCCACCGCGCGCGCCTTGGCGGCGGCCGTCTCCCGCAGACCGAGCGCCAGCGCGTTGTAGCGCGGCCCGATCTTCTCCAGCCGTTCGCAGAAAGCCCGCGTCAACTCCACGCAGGAGAACCGCCGGGCCTGGAGGCCGGCGTTCAGTTCGGTGAGGGTGGCGTAGAACAGGTCGCCTGTGACGTTGGCCATGGCGGCTCAGGGCCTGAAGACAAACGCCGGCTCGGTGGCCTCGGGCAGCTTGAACCGGCGCAGCCGGTCGAGCGCGTCTTGCAGATCGTGGCGCGCATCGGCCGCCGCGTCTCCGGGGGCCGGGGTCTGCGCCCGCGCCGTCATCGCCGTCGCCGCGCCAAGCGCCGCGGCCCACTGGCGTCGCGTGAGGTTGGCCCGCATGCCGTCATTATAGACCCTCGCTCCGCTCGGCGGCGTCTGTGGCACAGTGAAATAGATGCCCACCGCCGATCAACTGAAGGTCACCTGCCTGGGGGAATGCCGCTACGCCTCGCCGCTCGCGCTATCGTCGGTCCGGGGCGACGGCATCAGCGACTTCACGCCGGACGGCGCGCGGCTGCTCTATCGCGCCGACTTCTCGGGAGACGAATCGCCCGACGGCTCGCTCGCCTTCGAAAAGGCCGGCCCGCGCCAGCGGATCTTTTTCGACCCCGCGCGCACGGTGGCCGCCATCGCCACCTGCGGCGGCCTGTGCCCGGGCCTGAACAACGTGATCCGTTCGGTCTTCCTGCAACTGCATCACGGCTATGGCGTCCGCGAGGTGCTCGGAGTCCGCTTCGGTTACGCCGGATTGAACGCCGCCACCGGCGCGCCGCCCGTGCGGCTCACCGAGGCTTTCGTCGAATCGATCCACAAGCTGGGCGGCACGGTGCTGGGCAGTTCGCGCGGCCCCCAGGACCCGCGCGTCATGGTGGACTGGCTGGAAGCCCGCGGCGTCAACCTCTTCTTCCCGGTGGGCGGCGACGGTACGCAGCGCGGCGCGCGCGAGATCGCCGCCGAGGCCGCTCGCCGCAAGCTGCCGCTGGCGGTGGTCGGCATCCCCAAAACCATCGACAACGACCTGCCCTACGTCTGGGAATCGTTCGGCTATAAAACCGCGCTCGAGAAAGCCCGCGAGGTGCTGGACTGCGCGCACGCCGAAGCCAAGGGCGTGGTAAACGGCATTGGACTCGTGAAGCTGATGGGACGCCACTCGGGTTCGATCGCCGCCGGGGCCACGCTGGCCAGCCAGGAGGTCAACTTCACGCTGGTGCCGGAGGTTCCGTTCCGCCTGGAAGGCGAGCGCGGTTTCCTGAAGGCGCTCGAACGCCGGATGGTGGCGCGCGGCCACGCCGTGGTGGCGGTGGCTGAAGGCGCGGGGCAGGAGTTGCTGGCGGCCGCCCCGGAGAAGGACGCTTCGGGCAACGTGAAGCTGGTCGACATCGGCCCGTGGCTGCGCGCGAAGATACAGGAGCACTTCGCCGCCGCGCGGATTCCGGTCAACGTGCGCTACTTCGACCCCAGCTACATCATCCGCAGCGTGCCGGCCAACACCACCGACGCCCTGCTGTGCGACCGCTTCGCGCGCTACGCCGTCCACGCCGCCATGGCGGGCAAGACCGACGTGCTGATGGGCCTGTGGTACAACACCTTCATTCACGTGCCCATCCCGCTGGTCCATAGCGAAGTGAAGCGCCTCAAGCCGGAAGGCGACGTGTGGCGCGCGGTGCTGGCGGCCACCGGGCAGCCGGGCCGGTTCGAGTAGGCGCGCGGTTCAGGCCGCCGCGCTCAACGCCTCACGCGCCGCCTTCTCCATGACGGCGCGCGGCGCGGTCTCCCCGGTCCAGGTTTCGAACTGGCGCGCCGCCTGGTCGATAAACATCTGTAGGCCCGGGATCACCACCTTGCCTTGTTCGCGTGCGCGGCGCGCGAGCAGCGTCTCCAGCGGATTGTAGACCATGTCGAGCACCACGTCGGCCGGAATACGGTCCTCGAAGTAGCAGCCTTCCACCTTCGGTGCCATGCCGAGCGGGGTTGCGTGAACCAGCGCGTCGAAGTGCATCGCGCCGAGTTGTTCCTTCTGGAGCACCTGGCCGTTGCACGCCCGCGCCAACGCGCGCACCTGGTCCTGTTCGATTCCGACGATGGACACGCGCGCTCCGGCATCGGCAAGGGCGAAGGCCGCGGCGCGCGCGGCTCCGCCGCTTCCCACCAGCAGCACCGAGGACTTGGCCAGCTTGATCTGCCGTGACAGCGGCGCCAGCACGGCCGGCGCGTCGGCGTTCAGCCCGCGCCACTTGCCCGCCTTGCGCCAAACGGTATTGACCGCGCCGATGCGCCGGGCCAGCGGATCGACCGCGTCCAGGTAGCGCAGGATCTTCTGCTTGTGCGGGATGGTCACGCTGAAGCCGGCCACCGGCAGCGAAGCGGCCAGCGACATGAAGTCCTTCAATTGCGCCGTCGGCACGCGGAACGGCAGATACACCGCGTCCAGACGCCGCGCCTGGAACGCGCGGTTGTGAACCACCGGGGACATCGAGTGGCCCACCGGGTCGGCGATGACGCCATAGATCTTGGTCGCGCGGGCGAGTTTCTCCAGCCGGTAGAGACGGCGCAACGCGCGCGCGCCCACCTGCCCCGGCGCGGTGCCTTGGTTGGCCGCCGGAGCGGCGTAGGTGAACGCGCCCCCGAAACCGCGCGTGAGCACGCGGGTGGCGAATCCGATCTCACCCATGGAGAAGGCGATGACACGTTCCTTGGGATGCGCGCGGGCCAGCGACAGCACGCGCTGCATGTCGCTCGGCTTGCGCGCGGTGGCAACCAGCTTGTAGGCGTCGGCCGGATGCGCCAGCATGCGGCGCATCACCGGTTCCATGGGCGGTGTGCTCTCGAAGTTGTGGTAGGAGAGCACCACTCGCGCCTGGGCGCGCAGCGCCGCCAGCGCCCCCGGGCACTCTTCGGCTGTTTCGATTTCCAGATCGAGGGTCTTAGCGCCGGCCTTCGCGGCGGCCTCCAGCAACCGCACCTGTTCCGGAATGCTCCCGTCGAAGCCGCCCGCGTTCTGCCGGCGGCGGCAGGTAGCCAGGACGCTGCACTCGGGGCGGTCCTTCAGAAACGAGCGGATGGCGCGGATGCCGTCCTCGGGGCGTTCCAGGTGGTCGAGACGGAACTCGAAGAAGGTCTCGCCTTCGTCGGCTTCACGCCCGGCGGCGGCCAGAAGGGCGGCCGGGGCGGTGAAGCCCAGCGCGACGCAAATGCCTGGGAGCGTCTTCACGGCGGCTCACTTCGCCTTCGCCGCTCGGGGCTTGGCCGCGGCGGGCAGCGTCTTCAACTGCTGGCGCGCCTTGGCCGCGAGTTCGTGGTTCGGGAACCGCTTGATGAGCGTGTTGAACTCGCTGCGCGCCATGGCCGTTTCCTTGAGCTTCAACAGCGCCATCCCTTTCATGTAATGGGCATCGGCGGCCCGGTCGCTGTCCAGGTAATTGGTGAGCACAAGGTCGAAGGATTTCACGGCGTCGTCGAACTGCTCGTTGCGGTAGTACACGTCGCCGATGTAGTACTGCGCGCTGGCGGCCTGTTCGGTCGAGCCGAAGACTTGCAGGTACTCGGTGAATCCTTTCAGAGCGAGGGCCAGGTTGCCGCGATCCCGGTCGCGGAGCGCGTTCTGGAACAGCGTCTCGGCCGAGATGCCCGTTTCGGTGGCGGCCACGGCTTCCGGCGGCGCGGGCGGCGCTTGCAGCGTCTTGATGGCCGTCGAGATGTCCACAAGTTGCTGCTCCAGGCGGGCCATCCGCGCGTTGAGCGACGCCACCGATTCGCGCACGGACTGGAACTCGCCCGACATCTCGTCCACCTTGGCGCCGATGGTCGCCACCGGCGCGGCCAGGGTCTTGGACTGTTCGCCGAGCTTCTGCTCCAGGCCGGCGATCGAGGTGTTGGTGCTGCGGGAGGCGTCGGTGGCCTCGCGCGCCTGCTGCGACAAATCCGCCAGCTTCTCTTCGAGCGACTTCTGAAGCGCGCGAACCTGGTCTTCCAGGATGGCGATCTCGCGCTGGAGCTCCATGTACTCCTTCCTCTGCGCGAAGAGGGCGCAAGAGGCCAGAGCCAGTATCAACGCCACACGGAGGCCGGTTCTCATGGCATCATCCCCAGGGAAAAGAAAACGAGGCCCGCCGCGCGAACGACGGGCCCCGGCTGACAACGGTTAGTTGCCGGCGGCGAAGTGGCCCCGGCGGTTCTTCTGCCAGCACCCTTCGTCCGACTCGGTGCACTGCGGGCGCTCCTTGCCGTAGCTGATGGTCCTCAGCCGGTCGGCGGGCACGCCCAACTGCACCAGAAACTCCTTGACGGAGGTGGCGCGGCGGTCTCCCAGGCCGAGGTTGTATTCGGCCGAGCCGCGCTCGTCGCAGTGGCCCTCCACCAGGACCGACGAGCCGGCGTACTCGCTGAGAATGTTCTTCAGCGCCGTAGCGTTCCTGGTCAGCGTGGCGCGCGCGTCCTCGCGCACGTCGCTCTTGTCATAGTCGAAGTAGACGTCGGCCACCTCGGCGGAGAGCACCTCGCTCAGCGTCCGGCGCGCGGCCTTGGGCGGCGGCGGAGGCGGCGGAGGCGGCGGCGGCACGGTCACGTTGACCGTCACCGAACGGGAGTCGGTTCCGCCCGGCCCCTTCACCGTCAACGTGTAAGTGGTGGTGTTCTGCGGGGTGACGTCGCGCTGGCCGCGTGCGGCCACCGTTCCGATTCCCTGGTTGATTGTCATCTCGGTGGCGTTGCTCGCATCCCAACGCAGCACCGCGCTACGCCCGCGCTCGATGGTGGACGGTTCCGCCACGAACTGGCTGATGACGGGCTTGGCCGGAGGCGGCGGAGCCGGTACTTCCTGCGGCGGCGGTGGCGGCGGAGGCGGCGCCACCTTTTTCTTACACCCCGTTGCGCCAATAAACAGCGCGAATCCTAACAGTATTAAGCTGACCTTTCGCATGTTCATCCTTGTCCTCGCTTCCTACTGAACAACACACTTTACCGTAAACGCCGGTTTATTTCCACACCGGTCTGAGATTGCGTCCCTGCGTCGTAAGCTTCTGCAACTGCGTACCGTCGGCGAGCATCGTCCAAATCTGCGTTCCGCCGTCGCGGTTGGACGAAAACACGATGTGGCGCCCGTCGGGAGCCCAGTACGGGTTTTCGTTGCGGCCGGCGCCGTAGGTGAGCTGAATGACCTCGCGCGTGGCTACGTCCATCACAAAGATATTGTAGTTGCCCGGAGCGAATCCGCGCGTCCAGGCGAAGGCGATGTGCTGCCCGTCGGGATGCCAGGCGGGGTTGACGGCCTCGCCCTCGCCGCTGGTGAGGCGCTGGGCGTCGGCGCCTTCGATCGACATCCGGTAGATCTGCGGCATTCCGGAGGCGTCCGACATGAAGACGATCTCGGTGCCGGTCTTGGGATTCACGCGCGGCTCGGCGTTGGAGCGGCCGCGGAAGGTGAGCCGGTCCATCCCGCGCCCGTCGGCCGCGGCGATGAGGATCTCCTGGCTGCCTTCGCGCGCGGTGTTGCTGGCGAACAGGATGCGCTTGCCGTCGGGGGTGAACTCGGGCGTCCAGTTCAGCGTGCCCGGGGGATTGTAGAACGGCAGGCGGCCGCCGCTGACCAGCGACTGCACCTGGATCACCCAGCCGTTGCGCACCAGCGCGGCGTAGGCGAGCAGCGTCCCGTCGGGCGATATGGCCTTGCCCATGGTCAGCGACTTGTGAAAGGTGAGCTGCTTCTGGTTGGCGCCGTCCGGGTCCATGGACCAGACCTCGCGCACCCCGCCGCGCTCGCTCTCGTAATAGATCTTGGTGCCGAGCAGGCTCTTGTAGCCGAACAGCGCCAGGATGTCGGCGGCGAACTCGTGGCCGGCGCGGCGCGCACCCTCTTCGTCGAGCGAGGCGAAGTACATCTTCCCGAGCACCTGCGCGGCGGCCAGATCGGCGTGGGTGACGTTGAACAGCCAGCCGAAGACCGCCAGGCGTCCGTCCTGAACGGCGGAGTAGCCGAAGGCCAGGTAGTTGGCGGAGACCGGCGGCTGGCTCCAGTCGGTCAGCCACGGGCCTTGCCGCACGGGCAGCGGCGGCGGCGCGCCCTTTCGCGCCGGAGCGGAGGAAGCCACGGGCGGGCGGAAGTCCTGCGGCCGCTGCGGAGTCTCGATCGGGTACATGCTCTTGGGGACCATGCGGAATAGGCCCGAGGAGTCCAGGTCGTTGTAAACCGCCTGGTTGAAGGCGTCCATGTAGCGTTGGGCCTCGCCCGCGCCGCGGAAATCGGGCAGCGCGATGGCCGTGCGTTCGCCCTGCGTGATCTTGATCAGGACGTCGCTCTGCTGGGCGGCGACCAGGGCCGCCAGCAACGCCACCGCGAGTGTCACACCAATGGTCAGTCTCATCGTTTTAGCTGAAACCAGAATTCGATTCGCGCTTCGTTGCGCTCGTAGCCGTCGGGAAGCGGCGGAAACGGGCTGGCCTCGTAGATGGCGCGCATAGCGGAGTAGTCGAGCGCCTTATCGCCGCTGGATTGTTCGACGCGCACGTCCGCGGTGGAGCCGTTGCGCCGGATGAGGAAGGTGACGATGACCGGCGGCGCGGTGCGCAAGCGCGGGTCCACGTCGCTGGTGCGCCAGCGGCGGCCGACCTGTTGTTCCAGAAGATCCCTGTAGTAGCCGAAGCGGTTCCCGAACGCCCCGCCCGGGCCGACGCCGACGCCGCCCGAGCCGGTCTGCGCCACCATCGGCGAGGACAAGGCCCGCCCGCTGCTGCTATAGACCTGGTTCAGCGAATCGGCCGAAGGCAGCTTGGGGTTGGCCACCGAAGGCAGGCGCGGCTTGGCCGGGGCGGCGGCGCGGCCCTTGATGGCGATGGCCTTCGGATCGGGTTCGGCGGCGCGCTTGGCCGGCTGCTTCTTGGCGGCGGGAGGCATCGGCACGGCCGAGTCCGTGTCGTTGGCCAGCGGATTCACGTCGCCGCCGCGCGAGGGCAGCGGAATCTGGCTGACCGGCGTGATGCCCACGCTGCCGCCGCCGAGGGAATTGGGGCTGCCCCAGATCTCGCGAGGGCGGTCCAGGGCGACCCCCTGCACCAGGATCAGGACGATCACCCCGGTGTGAAGCGCGGCCGATACCATCAGCGGCTTCTTCAGCGGCTCCTGCCCGGCAAGGATGTCCACGTGTGCGGCCACGCCCAGGTCCGTCCTCTTTCCAGATTACCGCGCGCCCTTGGGCGGCTGGTCGGCCGAGTCCACCGGCTGCGTCACCAGATTGACCTTGAGTTTGGCTTCGCCCAGGGCGCTGACCACCTGCGCCATGGTCTCCCAGACGACGCCCTTATCGGCGCGGAAGTACACTTCCTGCCCGCTGCCGAAGCGCGACTGCACGGCCGAGCCGAGGTCGTTGATATTGACGGCGTTCTCGTTCAGGTACAGGCGGCCGTCGCGGGTCATGGTGACCACGGGCAACTCCTGCGTGCTGTCCCGGATCTGGCGCACCTTGGGGACCTCGACCTCCAGGCCGAACTCCATGACGTGCGCCGTCAACATAAAGATGATGAGCAGGACGAGCACGACATCGACCAGCGGAACGATGTTGATCTCCGAGAGCGTGCCCGAGCCGAAGGAGCGGCGCCGGCCGGAGGAGGCGGGGCCGTTGGTGGTAAAGGCCATCGGCTCAGTCCTCGAAACTCCGCTCGGCCAGGTTCAGGAACTCGAGAGAAAAGTCCTCCATGCGCGCGCCCATTTCCCGGATGACATGACCGTAGTGGTTATAAAAGATGGCGGCGGGAATGGCCGCGGCCAGCCCGGCGGCCGTGGCGACCAGCGCCTCCGACATGCCGGGGGCCACCGCGCGGAGGCTGGCGCTGCCGGCCTGCCCGAGGGCCTGGAAGGAACTGATGATGCCGAGCACCGTGCCGAACAGCCCGATGAAGGGGCTGACCGAAGCGGTGGTGGCCAGCCAGTTCATGTGGCGCTCCAGCTTGGCCAGTTCCTCGCTGATGCCGAGTTGAAGCGAGCGCTCCAGGGCGAGCTTGTTGCTGAGCGTGCCCTTGTTCTTGACCTGGCGTTCGACCTCCTCGAATCCGAACTCGAACACCGCGACCAGCGGAGCGTTGGGGTATTGCTGCGAGATGGCGACGACCGATTCCATGCCGCCGGATTTGCGAAAGGCGCGCAGGAA
>CAZVIK010000020.1:0-3108 GCA_964627045.1 uncultured Solibacteraceae bacterium
GGAACTGCTGGCGCGTCTGGAAGCGCTGCTGCGGAGGGCCGCGCAACCGGCGCACGCGGCAAACTCGACGTTTCAATTCGGCGACATCCGCGTGGACTTCCTTCGCACCGAGGTCACCCGCAAGGGAGTCCCCGTTCCGTTTTCCGCCAAAGAACTCCAACTGCTTCGCTACTTTGTCGAGCACCGGGGCGAGACCGTGTCCCGGGAAACGCTGCTAGCCGAGGTGTGGGGCTACGAGGTCACGCCTTCCACGCGGACCGTAGACGTGCACGTCGCCTGGCTCCGGCAGAAGCTGGAAGACAATCCGAAGAAGCCCAAGCTAATCCTCACCGTACACGGGCTGGGCTACAAGTTCACCGCGTAAGACCCACCGCGCAGGTTAAGCGGTCTTCTCTGTAGTTTTACATCCTCTTAACAAGTTCTTTAGTAACAACGATTTACGCGAAGCGTCTCATCAAGTGAACGTCCTGAACGAAAGCGGGACGGGAAAGAATCAGAAAGGCTCGGGAGGGCGAAATGAAGAAGAATTCCATGTTGGCTCTTGCGGCGACGGCGATCTTGGCGGTTGCGGCCTTGCCGCTGGCGGCTCAAACGGTGGTGTTGAAGGCGAACGTTCCTTTCCCCTACAGCATCGGCACGGCTGCGGTTCCGGCCGGCGAATACGAGATCACCAAGGATATGGCGAAGCAGGTGGTGATCCTGCGCGAGGCCTCTGGCGCGCTGGCAGCCGGGTCGTTGGTCACCCGGAGCGGACGCGGGGCGAGCGACATCGCGCGCGACACGCGCCTGGTCTTCAACCAGTACGGCGACCGCTACTTCCTGGCGGAAGTGGTAGACGGCTCGACGGGCACGGCGGTGGTGCTTCCGCAGACGAACGCGGAGCGCGAACTGGCACAGACGGCCAGCGTGCAGCGTACGAGCGTCATGGCGGTCCTGGCGCGCCGATAAGATCATCCTCGACTCGACTGCCCTCCACGGCAGCATGCGGCAGGCCGGCGTTCGCTGACCCCGGCCTGCCGTTTTTTTTCGAGGTCAAGGTTTGGACTTGCGGAACCGCGCGCGGGCCGCTGCGGTCATCTTTTCGGTGGCGTATTGGAAGATGAGGCGGGGCGCGCGGTCTTTCCACTCGGCAAGGAACGCCTCGACCGGTTTCGGCTGGACCTTCCAGGCTTCGCGCAGGAACCAGCCCAACCCCTGGTGGACCACCCTCTCGGAATCCACCATCATGGGGCGCAGGAACTCCAACAACGGCCGGACGTCTTCGACATTCTTCAACAGCTTCAGCATCGAGACCGGCACGGCGCGCCGCTGGTACTTCAACGGAGAAGCCCGCCACGGAGCGAGGTCCTTCAAGTCAATCCGGCCGTCGGCGACCATGGGGGCCAAAATCTCGCCGCACAACGTGTCGGTATGAGCCCAATTGCCGATGCCGGCTTTGAACCAGCCCTCCAGGCCCGGGAGGGAGGCGGCATCCAGAACGTCCCGGAACTCACATAGGAAATGGATGGCCATCGATCCTTCTTCGTACTTAGGGCTCCGGAAAAGGATCCCGCCGAGTTTCAGAAACCCGCGCACGCCCATGCCGCGGTACTTCTCGAGCCATCGGTCTCGTTCGGTGGTGAACAGGGGATGGTCCTTGTCGAGCAGACCCCAGGAATCGTAGCCCTCTCTGAAGTAGCGGGCATACTTCCCGGCGTTCTTGGGATCGGCGTGGGCTTGGCAGTAAGCTCGAATCTCGGCCGCCAGGCCTTCCGGCTTGGTCATGGTTTGGGCTCCTGTGCGCCCTCCATCATCGCATCGGGGCCGCGCAGGGGACAATCTTCGTCGCCGGATTCAGCTTATTGCTTTATTGTCAATTGCTTACGCTCTACTGTGTTTAGGGGGTTCCCCTGAACGGGGCAGAGGGTATAATCGTAGATGCTGTTGATTCGACCGCTGAAAGCCAAGTGCCGTGACCCCATTTGACACGATTGAAAGCGCCCAGGACTACATCGACCTGCTGCTAGAGGCGATCGAAGAGACGCGGCGCGACGTGGGCGCCGACATCAAGATGTCCACCGGGCCGGGAAGCGAACGCCGGGCCGAGGCGCTCCAGTTGGTGGCGCTGAATCTGAACAAGCTCGACAGCCACATCACCAAGAGCCGCCGCATTCTCAACGACCTTCGGACGCTTCGCCGGCTCCTACTGGAAGAGCGGAAGCAGTTGGCCGGTGTGGCGGTAGCGACCAAGAAGGCCGGCGCGGCCTGAGGCCGGGCGCGTCCCGCGCTTTTTTCCCTCGCTTCAACAAAGCCGTTTGTCTTGCCTCGTGTGGGCCGGGCAGGGTGACTCGCGTTCGTTTCGAGCGGTGCGCGCGTCGCTCCGAGGCGGCCATCCGGCTGCGTGAGGAGGTGAGGGTTGTGCCGGCCGGCGCGGTTTTCTGGCCGTGATCGTGTACAATTCTAACCGGGCGATTGGTTTCGCCCGCTCTTTGCCATGCCTGCATCCGCTTACCTTCCCCTGAGGATTCTCGTCGCGGCGCTGTGTGTTTTCTTTTCGTTCTACCTGGGACGCGCCTTGGGCGCGCGGGCGCGCGGACATGTGTCCAACGCGCAGGTGATGCGATGGGCGTTGCGCGTGGCGGTGACCGGGCTGGCGGCGGCCTGGAGCGGTCCGGATCGTCTAACCTTCGTGGCGTTGGGGTTGGTGCTGGCAGCGGGTGGGCTGGGGTTCTACTTGCTCTGGCGGCCGCAGCCGCCGCCGGAGGACTTAACCCGGCGGATGTTCCCGGACGAGTAGAAACGCCCCGGCCGATCAGACCTCGCGGGCGATCTGGTCCTTCAGCGTCAGGCGGTCGGAAAAGGTAAGCGCCACCAGCACGACCAGCGCGAGCCACAACAGATCAGCCAGGAACAGGTGTAGGATCTGCATCCAGACGGGCGCCTTCAAAGCGATATTCAGAGCCCCGGCGATCCACTGGGCAAATATTAGCCCCATTACGGCAAAAACGTGGGTGCGCACCTGCGGAGTGGATTTGAACTACAACGCGCGGAGTGCGGCCAACAATTGAACCCCCCCCCCGGATAGGCCCCCCGCCGAATAAACCCCCCCAACAGGAAACAAACCGAGGC
>CAZVIK010000020.1:3118-16362 GCA_964627045.1 uncultured Solibacteraceae bacterium
GATGAAGCACGCGCAACTGGATCAGACCGCTGGCTACGCGTCCGAAGGAGGGATGATCTTCGGCCGCCGTGATGCTGGTCGAAAGCAGAAGCGTATCGCCGAAGGCCGCCAGCGCCCCGGTGAGGCACAGCAGCATCGCGACTGGAAGCGCGGCCAGGACGATCTTCGGCTTACCTGTGAGGGTCAAGGGAGAGGGCGTTTCGATGGCGAACAGGCCGGTCAACGCGATCACGCCGAGCAGGATCAGGGTGTTGGCCAAGTGCGCGGCCAGGTAGAACGCCCGGCCGGCCGAGGCATTGTCCGCGACAAAGCCAAAGAGAACCAGGCCCGCGCCCAAAAGCGCTTCCAGCGCCAGGAAGATCCCCGCCAAGGTGGCGTAACGGCGCACTCGATGCCCGCGCGGAAACAGCCGGAACGCCCGAATAATCAGCCAACCGACCAGCAGGATCGACAGGGCGCTCATGATCCGGTGGGTGAACTCAATGATGGTGGCGGCGGCCGGATCCCGCGGAACGACATCCCCGTTGCATAGCGGCCAGTGCCCGCCGCACCCGGCGCCGCTCCCGGTGGCGCGTACGAAGGCCCCCCATAGAACCACCAGGATCGTGTAGCCGAGCACAATCGCATTGAACCTTCGGAATGAACGGAGCCGGTCAGCCATGTATGGGGGCCTATCCCATATAGAATAACCGAGAACCGCTGTAAGTCCAGCGGCGGCCGGGTGGCGGCGCCCCGCTATTCGGCGGCCGTGAAATAGACGCAATCGGGGTGGTGGAACACCAAGGCGCTTACGCTCGCCTCGGGATCCATCATGAAGCCGTCGGTCAGCGACACGCCGATCTGCTCGGGACGCAACAACTCCCAGATCCCGCGCTGGTCGTCGAGGTTGGGACACGCGGCGTAGCCGAAGCTGTAGCGCTTGCCGCGATAGCGTGAGGTGAAACGGTCGTGCATCGGCATGGACGGCGGGTCGGGGAACCCCCAGTCCTCACGGATGCGGCGGTGCAACCACTCCGCCGCGCCCTCCGCGGTTTCCAGCGCGAGCGACTGCACCGCATGACTGCGGAAGAACTCGCCCGACGCTTTGGCTTGTTCGGCTTGCGCGCGGATTCCCTCGCCGGAAGTCACCACGAACAGGGCGATGTGATCGCGGCGGCCGCCGATGGCATCGAGGACATAGTCGGCCAGGGACAAACCATCGGGCTTTGCCTGGCGGCCGAACTGGAAAACCCACAGTGGCGTAGTGCTGCCGGGTTCGCAAAGCCGGATGGAATTGCCGTCCCGCTCCGCTTCGAAGAATTGCCAAACCGCGCGCACCTTCATGAAGGAGGCGGCCCAATGCTTGACCTCTTCCACTTGATGGAACAACTCCAATGCCTTCGGATCGCGCGCGGCGAGAGACTTCTCGAAGTTACCCCGAAAGCCCAGGTGTTTCCCGTAGAGCATCTGCGGGTTGATGTAACTCCAGACTTCGGCCAGATTCGGAACGTCCCGGACCCTCCGGTCGAGATAGGGCGCGGACGGGATCGGCAAGTCCGTGCGCACGCGTGAGGAGCGCACGGCCGGGCAGGCCGGTATGGCGGGCGCGGCGGCGGCGGATTCCTCGATAACAGCGGAAGGCCGATGAGACTGGAGCACGGCGTCCCGCGACCCGGGGTCGCTGAGGGCGTTGATCAGGCTCAGCCCCGACATGGCGTCCCTGGCGTAGCAGACCGTTTCCTGGTAGGACGGCGCGATCTTAAGCCGCGTGAACTTGTCGGACAGGGCGGCGCCGCCCACCAGGAGCGGCACGCGGATGCCGGCGTCCTTCAAGTCGCCGGCGGTTGCTACCATTTGTTGGGCGCTCTTCACGAGCAAGCCCGAAAGGCCGATGGCGTCAGCCTTCTCCTTCTGGAAGGCCTGAATGATCGTCTCCGAGGCGACCTTGATCCCGAGGTTCACGACCCGGTACCCATTGTTGGAAAAGATGATGTCGACGAGGTTTTTTCCGATGTCGTGGACGTCGCCCTTGACGGTGGCCAGGATCACGGTGCCGCGTTGCGCCGAGTCCTTCTTCTCCATGAACGGCTCCAGATGCGCGACGGCCGCCTTCATGGCCTCGGCCGATTGAAGCACTTCGGCCACAATGAGCTCGTTGTTGTTGAAGAGGCGTCCGACCTCGTTCATCCCCGCCATCAGCGGCCCGTTGATGATCTCCAACGGTGTCGCGCCTTCGGCGCGCTTCCGGTCAAGATCCTCGAACAGCCCGTCGCGGCTGCCCTCAACGATGTAGTTGGCCAGACGCCGGTCCAGCGGCAGGCTCTCGCGGGGCGTCTTGGCCCGCCCGGCCTGGCGGAAGTGGTCGCTGATGGCCGCGATGTTGAACTGATTGATGGCGACCCGTTGTTCGCGCGTCTGCTCGCGCCAGTCGGCCGGCGCCAGGCGCAACTCCTCCGGGCATTCGGCCGGAGGCAAGTTGAATAGGACGTTTTCGGCGAGGCGGCGATCCGCTTCCGGCAACGAGGCGAATCGCTCGATCTTTTCTGCGTTGACGATGGCGAAGTCCAGGCCGGCTTTGGTGGCGTGATAGAGAAAGACGGAGTTCACGGCCTCCCTGGCGGCGGCCGGGAGCCCGAAGGACACGTTCGATACGCCCAGCAGTGTGCGCGCATAAGGCAACCGCTCCTTGATGAGCCGTACCGCCTCGACGGTCTCCACGGCGCCGCCGATGTAGTTCTCGTCGCCGGTGGCGCAGGGGAAAACCAGGGCGTCGAGCAGGATGTCCTCGGGTGGAATGCCATACTTCGCGGTCAGCAGCCTGTAAGAGCGCTCCGCGATGGCCAGCTTGCGTTCCCGCGTGAAGGCCTGCGCCTGCACGGGGTCTTCGTCAATCGCGCCCACGACCAGCGCGGCGCCGTAGGCGCGGGCAAGCGGGCACACGCGCGCGAATTTTACCTCCCCATCCTCGAGATTGACCGAGTTGATGATGCTCTTGCCCTGGCAGTAGGTCAGGGCCAGTTCTACGGCGGCGGCGTCGGTCGAGTCGATCATGACCGGCGCCTTGATCTTGCGGATCAGGCGCTCATAAAAGGGCGGGATGTCCGCGGTCTCTTCGCGCTCGCTGGATTGCAGGCAGACGTCGACGATGTGCGCGCCGTTGCGAACCTGCCGGCGGGCCACCTCGCTCGCCTCCTCCCACTTTTCGGCGGCGATCATCTGTTTGAACAGGCGGGATCCGATCACGTTGGTACGCTCGCCGACGATGAGGGGACGCGTGCTCTGATCCGCCTCGACCACATCGATCCCCGAGATCAGGGTGCGGCGGCTGCGTTCGGGAACGCGCCGGGGCGCGTAGCCCTCGACCATCTGTGCCAGCGCACGGATATGAGCCGGCGTCGTCCCGCAGCAACCACCCACGAGGTTCAGCCAGCCGTTTCGCGCGAAGCGCTCCAACTGCGCCGCCAGGCTCTCGGGGGTCTCCTCGTAGCGTCCTTCTTCATTGGGAAGACCGGCGTTCGGATAGCAGGAGACGCGCGTCCAGGCGGTTTCGTGCAGCGTGCGGATGTGGTCCGTCATGAACTCGGGACCGGTGGCGCAGTTCAACCCGATGGCCAAGGGTTCAGCGTGAGCCACCGATACCCACAAGGCGTCGGCGCCCTGGCCGGCGAGCATGGTGCCGGTTGGTTCGATGGTGCCCGAGACGACGACCGGAATCCGGATGCCGAGTTCGTCCTCGACGGCACGGATGCCCAAAAGCGCCGCCTTCACGTTGCGAGTGTCCTGGCAGGTTTCCACCAGCAGGAGATCCGCGCCGCCTTCCATCAACGCGGCGGCCTGTTCACGATAGGCGCGGCGCAGGCGGTCGAAGGTAACGCCTCCGGTGACGGAAATTGCCTTCGTCGTGGGGCCCATTGAGCCGGCGACAAAGCGCGGCCGGCCGGGACGCGTGAAATCCTCGGCGGCCTGGCGCGCGATGCCGGCGGCCTCGCGGTTCAACCCGGCGGCGCTTCCGGCCAGGCCGTATTCCTCCAGCACGATTTCCGTGCCGCCGAAGGTGTTGGTCTCGACGATGTCCGCGCCGGCCTCGAGATAGGCGCGGTGGATCCGGGCGACGACGTCGGGCCGCGTCCGGGTCAGATTCTCATTGCAGCCCTCGAGCGCGGCGCCTCCAAAATCGGCCGCCGAAAGACGCGCCTCCTGGAGCATGGTCCCCATGGCCCCGTCGAGCACGAGAATCCGCTCATTCAGCGCTTCTTCGAGCGCCTGCCGCCTGAGTGTTCCGGCATCCGTCACGTCAACATCCCCTTAATACCAGTGTAGGGGCTCACCGAGGCAAGCCCCAACCGGGAGAGCCGGCGCCCATCGGGCGAGTGGAGTTCGGCGCAGCGCGCTAAAACGTAAAGGCCAAGTGACTCAAGAATCGCACCGTCTGGTTGGCGCCGCGCCCAAGCGGAACGAAAAACTGTTCGGACGGGTTGCTGGCGCGCCTCTGCCGCTGGAAGAACACCAGGTTCTGCCACTGAAGGAACCGCGTCAGACCGATGTCCACGCGTGCGGCGTGCACGGCGATGTTGACGCCCGAGCCGGAACCGAGGTTGTCGTCGGTGAACTGGGAGATCATCGAATTGGCGTCCTTGATGGCGAACTGGTAGAGCAGGCGGAGGTCGCCAGGGCGCCGGACGGCGCCGAGGTTCGCCGACGCCATGAACGCGTCGCGCAAGCTCCGCGCGCCGTGATTGCGGGCCGCCTGGAAATCGAACCAAAGCGGGAGTTCCCGTTTGCCGGCGCGCAGCGGTTTCCGTTCGACGCGATAGCCTGCGTGCTAAACGTGAAAATCCGGCGCGGCGTAGTTGGCCCCGCCGGGGGTCGTGGTGGCGTTGCCCGCACCTCCAGGAGCGCTCGCGAGCGCGACGCCGATTGCGCCGCTCACCAGAACCGGGAAGCCCGCCGCGGTGGAGGCGAGCTGGATCTGGTTCGGATTCCGGTACACCTGGAGGCCACCCGAAAGCTGCTGGCTCCAGTTCTTGCTGACGGCGCCCTGAAGTACCACACCCGGGTGGAACAGGTTAGCGCTGCGGACTTTTCCGCCCGCCTGATAGCCCGCCGAAACGTAGGGAGACGACGGGGCCAGGACGTACACGGCCGGGTTGGTCAGCAGGAACTCCGCGGCCTTCGCCTCGAACGAGCGGAAGCCGAGCACTTGCTTCTTCCAGGAAAACTTCATCGACTGGGTGAAGCCGTTGAAACGCACGTCGTCGTCCCACAGGAAACGCATGTTGTCGGCGAACACCTCTTCGGTGCGACCGGCGCGGAATGTGAATACCGAGTTCGGGCGGTACTCGACGAAGGCCTCGGCAATGGAGAAGGGATGCTTGGCGGCGAGACCGGCCATTTCCTGTTCGTTGGTGATCGGGTTGTTGAGGGCTCCGGTGGAGAGTTGGGCGTGGAGGCGGAACCTGGGATCCAGTTGCTTATCGATATTCAAGCGCAGCCGGTAGCGGCCGCGAACGTTCTGAACGGGCGCCGCGTACTCGTTGCCGGACCGGAACTGCGCGTCCAGTCTCAGCCGGAAGTCGCCGCTGAAACGAATTCCGTTGACCGAGGAGGCGTCCCCGGCCGGGGCCGCCGGCGCGGATGAGGCCGCCGTTTGCGGCGGAGCCGGAGTTGCCGGCGCCGGCGCCTGGGACGCCGCCAAGCGGTCCAACAGCGTTCCTTGCGCCTCGATCTTCTTCTGCAACTCCACGATGACAGCGTGTTGCTCGGCAAGCTCTTGCCGAAGCGATTCCATGTCGTCCGCCGCCATTCCGGTTGACAGCGTCCACAGACACACCCCTGCTACGTACACAGCTCGGTTCATGCTCTTCGACCTTAGAGAGTGCGCAGCGTGACCGTGAACTTCGAGCCTTTCCCCAATTGGCTCTCGACGGAGACTGTGCCTCCCATCCTTTCTACGGCGTGTTTAACAATGGACAATCCAAGACCAGTGCCGCCGACCTGACGCGAACGCGCCTTGTCGACGCGGTAAAACCGCTCGAAGATCCTCGGCACGTCTTCCGACGGGATACCGATCCCGTTGTCGGCCACCGAGATTTTGACCGTGCCGTCATCTTCCCGATCGGCGGAAACCCACACCTCACCCTCGGGGTGGTTAAACTTGACGGCGTTCAGCAGGAGGTTTACCAGGACCTGCTCAAGGCGGTTGCGGTGCGCGCTGACGATGACGCCGCCGGGGTCGCCGCTGTGAATCCGCACTTTCCTGAGGGCGGCTTCCGATTCCACGACTCGGATGGCGGCCTCGAGCGCCTCGTCCAGCGGGACGGCTTCCCGCGGCGGGTCGGCCTGTGCCGACTCCAGCTCGGACAGCGACAAAAGGTCCGATGCGATGCTATTTAGCCGGAGCGAATGGGCTTTGATGATCTCGACGAAGCGGCGGTTGTTCTCGCGGTCTTCCAGGCCGCCGTCCAACAGCGTTTCGGCGTACCCCTGGATGGAGGCCAACGGCGTCCGCAGCTCGTGCGAGACATTCGCGACAAAATCGCTACGAATCCTTTCCAGCCGCTCCAGGTGCGTGACGTCGTGCAGGATGGCGAGTGCGCCGCGCCCGGAGCGCAGGCCCAGCGGTGCCGCCTGAACCTCGAAGGTGTGCCCCTCGGCCGCGGCCAATGCGAGCCGCCGTCTCCGGGTGTCGCCCGTCACCAGCACCGTCGTAAGCATGTCCAGGAAAACCGGGTCCCGGACCAGTTCGAGCACGGGAATCCGGTCCGGCACCGGATGCACCACGCCGATCGCCCGCGCGAAAGCCTGGTTGCAGAAGGTCACGCACAACTCATGGTCCACCGCGAGCACGCCCTCCACCATCCCGGCGAGGATCGTCTCTCTTCGGTTGGATTCCAACTGGAGCTGCTCCAGCATCTCCCGGGACTGGGCCGCCATGCGGTTCAGCGATCGCGCCAGTTCGCCCAGTTCGTCCTCAGGGCCGGGCGGCAGCGCCGCCGGAGGCCTGTCGTTGGCCAGGCCCTCGGCGAAGGCCTTCACTTGTGCGATTCGCCGGCTGAGGGATCGCGAGGCGATGTAGGCCACGGCGAGCGCGATCAGCGCCGCGATCAGGGAGACGCGGAGGATGCGGTTTCTCACTTCGGCGATGGCGGTGTCCACCTGTTCCAAAGGCACGGCGAGGCGCAACACCACCGGGACTCCCCCGGACAGGGACGCCGGAGCGGCCAGGTAGAGGAGATCGCGTTCCAGGGTGGCGCTTCGGCGCACGGCGACACCTTGGGAGCCCTGAATGGCGCTGGCGACTTCGGGCCGCCGGGCGTGATTCTCCATGGTGCCGACGTCGTGCTCCGAATCCGCGAGCACGCGGCCGGAGCGGTCGATCAGCGTCACACGGCAACTCGCGCGGACGCCGGCTGTACGGGTCCATGCAGCGACATTCGCGAGTCCCAGCGATTCGACCTCACCCTTGAGAATCGCCGCCTCTGCGTTGAGCCGAAGTCCGACGTTGTGCGTCTCTCTTTCCGCGATGTAGCGCGACACGAGAAGATCCAGCGCCACCACGGCCGACAGGATCAGCAACAGCGAACCGAGCAGGAGCTTGCGGAGGATGGGACTCGACGCCTTCATTGATCCTTGCGCGACTCCGCGTGGTGACGCACGTCGATGCCCTCGATCAGGAACAACACGTCTTCGGCGATGTTGGTGGCGTGGTCGGCGATCCGCTCCAGACTGCGGGCGGCGATGAACAGATCCAGCGCCGGGGGGATGGAGGCGGGATCCCGTTGCATGTAAGCCGAAAGTTCGCGGCAGATGGCGTCGCGCTGCGCGTCGACAGCGTCGTCGCTGAGGAGCACGCTGCGCGCCAGGCCGGCATCGCGCTTGACGAAGGCGTCCAGGCTCCGCCGCACCATGGACTCGACCAGGTCCGCCATGCGCGGCACATCGATCATGGGGTGGATGGGCGGCTGCGAAATCAACGAAAGGGCGCGCTCGACGACGTTGACGGCCAAATCCCCCATCCGCTCCAGGTCGTTGTTGATCTTGATGGCCGCCGTCAGGAAGCGAAGGTCCCTCGCCATCGGCTGATGCAGGGCGAGCAGACGCGTCGCCATCTCATCGATACGGATCTCCAACTGGTTCACCCGCGCCTCATTGAGCAGCACCTGACGGGCCAGTTCGGGATTCCGCTGCGTTAGCGCGAGGACGCCGTCGTGGATGGCCGACTCCACCATGCCCCCCATTTCCAGCAACTCCCGCTGAAGGTCTTCGATCTCTTCGATAAAGTGCCGCACTCCGCCCTCGCTCCGGTTGAGACCAGTCTATCCGAACCGCCCTGTGATGTAGTCTTCGGTTTCCTTACGGCCGGGCGTGGTGAACAGAACCTTGGTCCGGTCAAACTCGATCAGATTTCCCATCAAAAAGAAGCCGGTGAAACCGGCGACGCGCGCCGCCTGCTGCATGTTGTGGGTCACGATGACGATGGTGCAGTTGTCTTTTAAGGAGAACAAGAGGTCTTCGATCTTCGCGGTGGCTATGGGGTCTAGCGCCGAGCAGGGTTCGTCCAGCAGCAACACCTCCGGATTCACGGCCAGCGCCCGCGCGATGCAGAGGCGCTGTTGCTGGCCGCCGGAGAGCGCGTAGGCCGAATCGTGCAGCTTGTCCTTCACCTCGTCCCACAGCGCGGCCCGGCGCAGGCTATGCTCAACGGCGTCCCTCAATTCGCCCCTGCCCGGCCGGCGGTTGATTCGCGGACCATAAGCCACGTTATCGAAGATCGATTTCGGAAACGGATTGGACTTCTGGAACACCATCCCCACGCGCCGCCGCAGGGCGACCACGTCCATGGCCAGGATGTTCTCGCCATCCAACAGCACCTCGCCCTCGGCCCGCGCGCCGCGCACCATCTCATACATCCGGTTCAGCGTACGCAGGAAGGTGGACTTGCCGCAACCCGAAGGCCCGATCAACGCGGTGACCTGGTTGGGAGGGATTTCCAGCCCAACGCCGAAAAGCGCCTGCTGCGCTCCGTAGTGGAAGTCCAGCCCGGACACCCGTATCTTCGGCGGGGAGGCCGCGGCATCGGTGGGGATGGTCGTCGCCGGAATCACCGCGCCCCCTTGCCGGAGAGAATCATCCGAGCCGAGATGTTCGCCCCGAGCATCATGGCCAACAGCACCAATCCGGCGGCCCATGCCTGTCTGTGCCAGTCCTGGTACGGGGAAATCGCATAGGTGAAGATCATCACTGGAAGTGAGGCTGTGGGCTGATCCCATGCAGTGCTCCAGAAACGGTTGCCGAAACTAGTAAACAAAAGCGGCGCGGTTTCGCCCGCGACACGCGCGATTCCCAGAAGGGTGCCGGTGAGGATGCCGCGGATGGCCGCCGGAATCACCACGGTGGCGACCACACGCCATTTGCTGGCGCCGAGAGCGAGCGCGCCCTCGCGCAGTGTGCCCGGCACGGCCCGAAGGAACTGCTCCGTGCTTCGAACGGTAATCGGGATGACCATCAACCCCAGCGCCAGGCCGCCCGCCAGAAGCGAGAAGCGCTTCATGGGCACAACTACCAGCGCGTAAGCAAAGATGCCGATGACGATCGACGGAACGCCGTTTAGCAGGTCCGTCACATAGCGAATCACGAAGGGGAACCTGGTTCCTCCGAACTCCGCCAGATACACTCCCGTTATGAAGCCGATCGGCACGCCAAACAGGGCCGCGGCCAGAAGCAGTTTGACGCTGCCCACGATGGCGTTCGCCATCCCGCCGCCCGCCTCGCCCACCGGTTTGGGCAATTGCGTAAAAAAGTCCCAACTCAGAGAGCGCGCGCCGTTCCAGACCAGGAAGCCGAGAATCAGAATGAGCGCCGAAACCGTCACCAGCGCGCAGAGCCCTGCCAGTGTGAGCATTGCGCCGTTGACCAGTTTCCGCCAGAGGAAGAGCCGCCTCATGCGCGCGCCTCCCCTTTGCGGACAGTCGTCACCAGGAGCAACCGCGCGACGGCGTTGATCAAGATCGTCAGCGCGAACAGCACCAGCCCAAGTTCGATCAGAGTGCTGATGTGCATGTCGCTGGTGGCTTCGGTGAACTCGTTGGCGATCACGGCGGCGATCGAATACCCGGGGCCGAAAAGCGACTTCTGAATTTCGGGCGAGTTCCCGATGACCATGGTCACCGCCATGGTCTCGCCAAGCGCCCGCGCCAGCGCGAGAAAGACAGAGCCCACGATCCCCAGCCGGGCGAAGGGGATCACAACCTGGGAAGCGGCCTCCCACCGGGTGGCTCCCACCGCCAGCGCGGCCTCCCTCTGGTCCTGCGGCACGGCCAGGAGCGATTCGCGAGAGATGCTGACGATGAAGGGCAGGATCATGACCGCCAGGGTGACGCTGGCCGCCAGCAGGCCGATGCCGTAAATCGGCCCTTGGAAGAACGGGAGGAAGCCGAAGTAGGTCTGGAGAAAGGGCTGGATGTGTTCGCGAAGTAGCGGCACCAGGACGAAGATGGAGAGCAGCCCGTAGATGACGCTCGGCACGGCGGCGAGCAATTCCACGACGAAGGTCAACGCGTCTGAGATCCTCGGCGGCGCCAACTCGGAAAGAAAGAGAGCGGCGCCCACGCCCATCGGCACCGCGATCAGCAGCGCCAGAAACGAAGTCACCACCGTGCCGTAGATAAACGGGAGCGCGCCGAAATCTTCCGCGACCGGGTCCCAGTTGGTGGACCACAGAAACTGCCAACCGAGTTTCATTCGCGACGGAGCGGAACTGTTAAACAGTTCAACGACCAGCAAAACCGTGACCAGCAGCACACTGGAGGCGAAGATCAGCGTCACCAGGTGAGCCACGGTATCGCCGCTCTTGGCTCGTCGAAACAGGCTGTGGATCCGGCGGTTCACGGCTATTGGATTTGGGCGATCGCCTTCAGTTCCCGGTCGCGGACGGCTTTGGGAAGCGGTGCGTAACCCAGCGGCTCGGCCATGGCCTGGCCGGGTCCGAGCATCCACTTGAGGAATGCGGTGATGACGGCGCGCTTCTGGGGGTTCTGGATCTTGGCGGGCACCAATAGCCACGTGAAACTAGCAATCGGATAAGCTTCCTTGCCAGGCGGATTGACAATTGAAACGCGGAAATCCTCCGGCATCTCGGCAGAGGCCGCTGCCGCCGTCACACTCTTGAGTTCGGGCTTCACGAAGACTCCGGCGGCGTTGCGCACCTTTCCGAACGCCATCTTGTTCTGAAGGGCATAGACCAGTTCCACATAGCCGATGGAATTCGGGGTCTGGTTCACCAGGCCGGCCACCCCCTCATTGCCTTTCGCTCCGAGCCCTACCGGCCACTTCACGGCGTTTCCGGTCCCAACCTTGGCCTTCCAGGCGGCGTTGGCGCTTGTAAGGTAGTCCGTCCACACGAAGGTGGTTCCGCTGCCGTCACTCCGCCGGACCACAACGATGGGCGAGGCCGGCAACTTGACTCCGGGATTGGCGCGCGCCAACTCCGGGTTGTTCCAGCGAGTGATGGTCCCCAGGAAGATCCCTCCCAACGCTTCTGGCGTGAAGTTCAGTTCACGGCCCACGCCCGCGACGTTATAGGTGGCCACGACCGCTCCCAGCACAGTGGGGAAGTGCAATACCTTGCCGCCGGCGGCCGCGATCTGCTCGTCGGTCATAGGGCTGTCGGAAGCGCCGAAGTCGACAGTTCCGGTTTGAAGTTGCCGTATTCCGCCGCCGCTGCCAATGGACATGTAGATGATAAGGACCTTGTCGTCAACCTTTCGGTACTCGTCGAACCACTTGGCGTAGACCGGATAGGGGAACGTCGCACCGGCGCCGTTGATGAGCAGTTGGGCCGGAGCCGGAATCGACAGCACCGCGATCGCGGCACCAATGAAAACGCTTCGTAACAGAATCTTCACACGCCCTCCACCCCGATTCTTGCGGGTGTAGGTTACAGATCCGTTACAGGTTGGTGAATCCCTGATGAAAAGCTGTAGCCGAAGCCCCGGGAGGAGTGCAGATACACCGGACTGCCGGGATCGTCTTCAAGTTTTTGCCGCAAACGGAGGATGTAGACATCCACCGTCCGGGCGGTGACCGCACGACCGTGCCCCCAAACGGCATCCAGCAACTGATCGCGGCTGAAGACCGCACCGGGGTGGCTCATGAGGAACTCCAACAGCTTGAACTCGGTGGCGGTTAGCGAAACCGGTTGGTCCTTCAGGCGGACGGTGCAGGTTGTACTGTTCAGTTCCAGCGCCCCGGTCTTCAGAACCTTTGGACTGACCGTCCGGTCGCGGAGATGTACCTTGATTCTGGCAACAAGTTCGCGGACGAAAAACGGCTTCACGACGTAGTCGTCGGCTCCGAGCTCCAAGCCCACGATTCGGTCGGTCTCGGTGGCCTTCGCCGTAAGGAAGAGAATCGGGATGTGGGACAGCTCGGGGTGCGCGCGGACCGAGCGGCAAATTTCCAAGCCGTCGGAGTCCGGCAGCATGATGTCAAGAATCAGCAGGTCCGGCTTCTCGCGGCGGCACAGGTCCACGGCACCCTTCCCCGTCTGGGAGCCGACCAATACGTAGCCTTCGCGCTCCAGGTTGTACTTCAGCAGCGAAAACAGGTCTGCGTCATCCTCGATCAATACGATCTTCTTCATCGTGACACTTCCACCCTGAAGATAACGCGCTTCGGGTTACGATCCGATGACGGAACGGTTACGCCGTTGTGACGGAAAGTCATAGAGGCCGTTGGCCTTGATGTACTGCATGACCGGCACCGGGATTTCCGCGGGTTCCTGGCCCACCGCGAGCCTGTCGCGAAGGTCGGAGGAGGAGACCGGCAATGCCACGGTTTCCAGCCGGAAGACCGTGGAACCCGGCGGGGCCTGGTAGTGGTGCCCGGGGCGGGTGACGACGATGAAGCTCACTTCACGGACCACGTCGCTCCATCGATGCCAGGTCTGGATCTCGCCGAAGGCGTCGGCGCCAATCAGGAAATAGACGATGGCATCCGGCCCGGCTGTAGCCTTGACGCGCTGAATGGTCTGAATCGAGTAGCTGATCTCGTCATATTCTTCGACGCGGCTGGGCACGAATTCGGGGGTGCGGGCACAGGCGGCCTCCACCATCCGCATGCGGTGCTCGAAGCTCACCTCGACCGCGCCCAGTTTGTGCGGCGGGCGTGCGGCTACCACGAAGAGCACCGAAGAAAGGCCGTACTGCACGACTGCCTCACGCGCGATCGTAAGATGAGCCGAGTGAATCGGATCAAAGGTCCCGCCG
>CAZVIK010000020.1:16372-32511 GCA_964627045.1 uncultured Solibacteraceae bacterium
CTTGCAAAACCGCGATAGTTATATTTTGCGATTGTATAGGTTAAAATGTCCCGCCGAATATCGCGATACGGGGGCGCATCAGTCTTTCGGGTTCCTGTTGCGTCCGCCTGCCCCGCTTCCTCTGCCAGAGCGTCATCCGGTTGTCCTAGAACATGATCCCGAGAAGGAAGTCGGCCTGATTCAACTGCGTGGCAAGCCCGGAGGCGGCCGACCGGATGCTGGACGTGCCCCACCGGGTGTAGCGCACTTCCGCCGACACGCGCACAAGCCGCCCTCCGGCCTCCACTCCGGCTCCTACGGTGGCGCCCGCCCCATTGCGGCCGGCCAACTCCGGTGGATCGCTGCCGCCGGACCCGGTCAGAGTGCGAACATCGAAGCGCGCCATGCGGCGGTAGCTGAGCCCTGCGGCAAGCGTAGGCCTGAGCAGTGCGCCCGGCCCGTGGAATCTCGCCAGGACGGGAAGTTCCCACACCTGCCCTGTCGTGCGGCTAGTCGCGGTAGCACCTGCCGTGTTGGTGGTGGAATACTCCAGGCGGCGGTAAAACAGATCCGCCTCCACGCCAAACCCCGCCAGAAGCCGCAACTCGAAGGCCGGGCCGAAAACCCACGGCGCATTGTGGGATTAGTACCGTGTGCGTTCTGTGAACTTCAGGGCGTCGTTGAACGGGACTCCGCCCTTTACGCCGAACGAAAAATCCTGCGCGATGGCGCAGCCGACACCCACCAGCGCCACACAGGCGAGCCTGACTGCCGGTCTCATTAACCCTATTCTAACCACGACTTGGTTCCCACGGACACCCGGCGGCGACGCACCCGCCAAAGGCTGCAAAGCCGCGCGCGGTTCACCGGGGCATGGCTTGCACCGATACCCGGCGCCAAAGTGCAACAGTTGCACTTTGGCTACCGCGCGACAGCCGGGGACGCGTTGATTCTGCTGAGAAACCGCTACTGGCCCTCCCGATGCTGCAACTATGCCGGAGGAAGCCATGAGAAAGACCGTGATCGTAACTCTGACTCTGTTGGCGGGCGCCACCGCGACATCGTTGGCGCAGCGCCCAAGTCCCGCGAACGTCCAGCCGATGGGGCGTGGCAGGGGAGGTGCGCCGCTGGCCTGGAACGACGCAAACAAAGACGGAATCTGCGACGCAACGGGGCGGCCCGTTGGACAGGGCCGTGGGCCGGCCGGGCGCCGTATGGGACGTGCACAGGGCAACCTGGCCAACGCCTGGAACGACGTCGATCGAGACGGGATCTGCGATTTAACCGGCCGTCCCGCCGGCCGGGGCTTCGCCGCCGGGCGGGGACGCTGGTTGGCTGGCCGGCAGCAGGCCGATGCGCGCCGGGAGCCGTGAGTCGCGCCGGGCGACGCGGATCAAGCGACGCCCACGGCGCGCGGACGGGCGGCCTTTCTTGCCTCGCGAACAAAGCGGGTCATCGATTTGGAAACGTGCTCCAAGACGGCCGCCCACTCCTCCAAGTGCTTGTGCCCCTGCGGCGTGAGCCGGTAGACGCGCCGGGCTGGGCCGGACTGGTCGGTCTCCCACTCGGACACCACGTTACCGTTGGCCTCTAGTTGCCGCAGTGTCCGGTAGAGCGCGGCCTTCTCGATGGAGGCGTCGGTCAGCGCATGCTCCTCCAGATCGCCGGCCAGATCATACCCGTAGGAACACCCTTTTTTCTTCAGCAGAAGCAACACGACCGGTTCGACGAACCGGTACAAGTTCCCCATGGCGCAGGTGCACGCATAATCCCGGCCATGCCGGGGGCAGATCCGTCGGGGCACCGCAAGCCTCCTCGTCCGCGCGCCTGGCGCGGCTAATCAATCCCTCACGATAGCACGCATCCGCACTAGATGCATCCTTCACCTATTTCAGCACGGTTGACCTCCGCCGTTGCCGGCGCTACACTAAGTGTGAAGTGCATCTACCGGCGGGCCAGACCCTCCCGCCGGACGAATTTACGGAAAGAGAGATCCATCATGCGCATTGCGATCCCGTTGGCCGGCGGCCACCTATCCCAACACTTCGGCCACTGCGAGCAGTTCGCCTTCTTTGACGTGGATGCGGCCTCCTGTAAGGTCGCGGCCCGCCATGAGGCCGCTGCCCCCGACCACCAACCGGGACTCCTTCCGCGCTGGCTGAAAGACCAGGGCGTGACCGTCGTGATTGCCGGCGGGATCGGGGAACGGGCACAGGCTTTATTCACGGCTGTGTCGATCGAAGTCATCGCCGGTGTGGCGGGCGGCGATCCCGAATCCCTGGTCGAGCAGTATCTTGCCGGAAGCCTGGCCAGCCGTCCCACGTCCTGCAATCACAGCGGATGCCACTGATGCACCCGGGCGGCCCCAAAGGTCCCGCCCACGCGCGCCGTCAAACCACCTGCGTCGTCTGCGGGCAGGACAATCCGCGAGGGCTACAAATCCAGTACGGCCGGGAAAAGGATGGGGCCATGGTGGCCGAGTGGAACCCGTCTGCCGTGTGGGAAGGGTTCGACGGGATCATCCACGGTGGCATCGTCAGCACGGTCCTTGACGAAGCCATGTCGAAGGCGGTCGCGGCCAGCGGCGCTGAGGCTCTGACGGCGGAGTTGCGCGTGCGGTTTCGCCAACCGGTGAACACCGGGAGGCTGTATCGGCTCCGGGGTTGGGTTGTGGACCGCACCAAGCGCCGGATTCGTACCGAGGCCGCCCTGGTCTCGGCCAGCGGCGAAGAACACGCCCACGCCTGGGCGGTGTTCCTCACCGTTCGTCCGTGAATCGAGCAGACGCCGCCAGTGGCGTCCGCCCGGGTCCGGTCAGCGAACGACGCGAGCTCCCTTGCCTTTCATCACGGATTCGACTTCCTTTAGCGTAGCCATGCTCGTGTCGCCCGGCGTGGTCATCGCCAAGGCGCCGTGCGCCGCGCCGTACTCGACCGCCTGCTGCGGCGTCTTGCCCGCCAAGAAACCGTAGGCCAAACCGGAGGCGAAGCTGTCGCCGCCGCCCACCCGATCGTAGATCTCCAGGTTCTCCCGCAGCGGCGCCTCGTAAAACTCGCCTCCGGTCCAAAGAATGGCGCCCCAATCGTTCACCGAAGCGGTCTTGGCGTTACGCAGTGTGGTCGCCACGGCCTGAAAATTGGGGTACATCTTGACGGCCTCGGCGATCATCTTCTTGAAGTTCGCCGGATCGAGCTTGGAGATGTGCTCATCGAGCACCGGTACCTGGAAGCCCAGCGCCGCCGTGAAATCCTCCTCGTTGCCGATCATCACGTCGACCAGCGAGGCGATCTTGCGGTTTACCTCCACCGCCCGTGCCGTGCCTCCCTGGCTCTTCCAAAGAGATGGGCGAAAATTCAGGTCGTAGGAGACGACCGTCCCCGCGGCCCGTGCCGCCTGCATTGCCTCGATCACGATCTCCGAAGTCGTCGGAGAAAGCGCCGCGAAGATCCCCCCGCAGTGAAACCAGCGGACGCCCTCGACATCGAACAGTTGCTTCCAATCGATGTCGCCCGGTTTCAATTGCGATGCCGCCGACCAGGCGCGGTCCGAGCATCCCACCGCCGCCCGCACGCCGAATCCTTTTTCGGTGAAGTTGAGGCCAACGCGCGCCGCGCGTCCAATGCCGTCGAACGGCACCCATTTGACATGGGAGAGGCCAACGCCTCCCTGCAGCATCAGGTCCTCCAGAAGGCGGCCGATTTCGTTATCCACGATGGCTGTTGCGACCGTGGTCTTTAATCCGAAACACCGGCGCAATCCGCGGACGACGTTGTACTCGCCGCCGCCTTCCCATACCTGGAAGGTGCGGGTGGTGCGGATGCGCCCGTCGCCCGGATCGAGCCGCAGCATGACCTCGCCAAGCGCGGCGGCGTCCCACATGCACCGGTCCCGGGGCTTCAGGTTGACGGCCATGGCTACTTTCCTCCTCGAATTTTGCGGACCAACTCCAAAGCCTCTTTCACCTTCACGGTGATGCCGGCGTAGTCGCCCGACTTGAGCAATTCCTTGGTGATGAGGTTGGAGCCCATTCCGACGCACGCCACGCCGGCGTCGAACCATGCCTTCAGCGATGCCTCGGTCGCCTCCACGCCGCCGGTCGGCATGATCGAAACCCAGGGGCAGGGTCCTTTGACGGCCTTGACGAACTTCGGTCCTCCCACCTCGGCGCCGGGGAACACCTTGACGATCTCGCAACCGAGTTCCTCGGCTTGGGAGATCTCGCTGGCGCTGCCACAACCCGGCGAATAGGGGATCTTCCTGCGGTTGCACGCGCGGGCCACATCGGGATTGAGGATGGGGCCGACCACGAAGTTCGCGCCGCAGTTGATGTAGAGCGAGGCCGTGCCCGGATCCACAACCGAACCTACTCCCAGGATCATCTCCGGGAGTTCCTTGGCGCAGTACCTCTCCAATTCCGTGAAAACCTCCCAGGCGTGATCCCCCCGGTTGGTGAATTCCAAAAACGGACAGCCGCCGGCGAAGATCGCCCGGGCTACCTGCTTCGCCACTTCGATATCAGGGCTGTAAAAAACGGGCACCACGCCCGTCTCCATCATCTTGCTCAGGACCTTCAATCGCATGAATCGAGCCACGTGCGGATTCCTCCTTTGCCAGAATACATCGGTTCCCCGCCGCGGCACGGTGCGGAGGGCGTCAGGATTTGGCGTCGCGCCAGTTCTCGCCGGCCCCGGTGTCGGCCACCAGCGGGACGTCCAGTTTCTGGGCGCTCTCCATCTCGTGCTTGATCAGGCTGCGGACCTCGCCAACCTCCTCCGGCGGCGCCTCGAAAACCAGCTCGTCGTGGACCTGCAAGAGCATGGCCGTGCGCGCGCGCCGGCGCTCGATCTCGGCGTCGATGCGAATCATCGCAAGCTTGATAAGATCAGCCGCGCTCCCTTGCAGCGGGGTGTTTACGGCCGTACGCTCGGCAAAACCGCGGGCGCTCGGGTTCCGGCTGTTGATGTCGGGAATCGGCCGCCGCCGCCCGAGGAGAGTCCGCGTCTCACCGGTGCGGCGCACCTCCCCAATCTGGCGGTCGATGAAGCGCTTAACCCCGGCGTAGCGTTCAAAGTAGCTGCGGATGAAGCCTTGCGCTTCGGTTCGGGGGATGCCCAACTGGCCCGCCAAACCGAACGCGCTGAGTCCGTAGACGATGCCGAAATTGACCGCCTTAGCGTTGCGACGCAACTCCGGCGTCACCATGAGCGGCGGTACGCCGAACACCTCGGCCGCCGTGCGGGTGTGTATGTCCTCGCCGTTGCGGAATGCCTCCATCAGCAAGGGGTCGCGAGACAGGTGCGCGAGCAGCCGCAGTTCGATCTGCGAATAGTCGGCCACCACCAACTGCCAACCTTCTCGTGGGACAAATGCCGCACGGATCTCCCGGCCAAGCTCGGTCCGGATCGGGATGTTCTGGAGGTTCGGATTGGAACTCGACAAACGGCCGGTGGCCGCTCCGGCGGGATTGAAACTCGTGTGAACGCGGCCCGTCGCCGGATGGATGAGCGACGGCAGCGCATCCACATAGGTCCCTTTCAATTTTGCGAGTTGCCGGTATTCCAGGACCTTCGCGGCGATGCTGTGTTCCGGGGCGAGTTCTTCGAGCACGTCGGCCGCGGTCGAAGGCGTCTTGGTCTTCCCCGATTTCGGCGGGTAGGGAAGCCCGAGTTCCTCGAACAGCACCTTCCCGAGTTGCTGCGGCGAGTTGATGTTGAAGGTGTGCCCCGCGAGCGAGTAGATCTCCTGTGTCAACGCCTGGATGCCGCGATCCATCCGCTCAGAAAGGCCCCGCAGCACCGAGGTGTCGATGAGGACACCGATGCGCTCCATTCGCGCCAGCACCGGGATCAACGGCAGGTCGACAGAGGCGTAGAGGTCGCGCAGTCCGTGCCTGTCAATCTCATCGCCAAGCGCCCGCGCCAAAGCGATCACGGTTTCGGCCTGTTGCTCGGGCGGGCCTCCGGCCGGCCGGCTCAGCCGCCGCTGTGCGAGGGCTTCCAGCGAGCAGGCCGCCGGGTCGGCATCCAGAAGGAAGCCGTAAAGCATCACATCGTCCACGAATCCGCGGGGCTGGACACCGGCGCGCTCCAGTCGCTGGAGAGCCGACTTAACGTCGTGAGCGGCCTTACGGCGCGAGCCGTCTTCGAGCATGCGCCGGACGTCATCCAGCAAGGTAAGCGCGACCGCCCGTCCCTCGCCCTGCCTCCACGCCAGGCCGAGCACCGGAGGGACCAGGCTGTCCGGCTCGCCGCCAGCAACGGCGACGGCCAAGGTGGCGTCCTCGGGAACGCCCGCCAGCCAATCGCGGACCTGCTCGGGGGACTCGAGTGTCTGCATGTCCCGCGGGGCCGGCAGTTCGGCATCCAGTTCCTTCAGGAGGCTGAAAAACTCCAGTTCCCGGAAAACCTCTTTCAGTGCGGCGTGATCCGGTGCACCCATGGCGACGCGCTCCAGGTCCCAGTCGACCGGTGCGGCGGTGTCGATGGCCGCCAACCTGCGGCTCATCAGAATCCGTTCACGGTTGTTCTGCAAGCTTTCGCGGTAAGACTTACGTTCCACTTCGCCGGCGTGCGTCAACAGCGCCTCCAGCGAGCCGAACCGCGCCAGCAGGTCCCGGGCGCCTTTGTCGCCGATACCGGGCGCGCCTGGAATGTTGTCGACCGCGTCGCCCTTCAACGCCAGCAGGTCGGCCACCTGCCCCGGTGCCACGCCCAGGAACTCCTGGACGGCTGCGGCATCGAACCAGGCGTCGTCCTTCATCGGATTGAGCACCCGCACGCGGTCGTCCACCAGTTGCAGCAGGTCCTTGTCGCTGGAGACGATCACCACATCGACCCCTTGTTCCGCGGCCCGCCTGGCAATGGTTCCGATGACATCGTCGGCTTCGAAGCCCGCGCACTCAACGACGGGAATCTTCATCGCATCCAACAGCCGCCGCACCCAGGGGATTTGTTCGAGCAGATCGGGCGGGGTCTCGGCGCGGTTGGCCTTGTACTCTTCAAACTCCCGGTCCCGGAACGTGGGGCCTTCGCTCTCGAAGACCGCGGCCAGATAGGATGGCTGCTGGGTGGAGAGCAGCCGCCGCACCATGTTGTGGAAAATGTAGACTGCTTCGGTTGCCAATCCGGACTTAGTGCGCATGGGCGGAACTCCGCTGCGCGCCCGCGCATGGTAGGCCCGGAAAATGAAGCCGAAAGTGTCGATCAGAAACAGCCGCGGCGGCGCCATGCCCCTAATCATAGCCCCCGAGAGCCCGGATCGGTAATCCGGCCACACCGGAGGTGTTCTGTGTGGCGTTTACGCCACAGTTTGCGCCGGTTAAAGCATTGATAAAAAACGCATTTTGGATGGCTGCTTGATTGCTATTCCAAAGGTAGTCGGCTTGAGGCTCGGGCCGACGGAGGGTGTGATTGCGATTCGAAACGACAATTCAGAGGCCGGTGGAGGCCTCCGGCGTGGGTCTGCACAGCGGCGTACCTGTGACGATAAGGATCCTCCCGGCGCCCCCGTCGACCGGAATCGTGTTTTTGAGGACCGATCTGGACCGTTTCCCGGTCCGGGCGAGTTGGCGGCACGTCGCGCGCGTGAGTTACGCCACCAGCCTGATGCGGCAGGGCGTCCTGATTTCGACGACCGAGCACCTGCTGAGCGCCTTCTATAGCCTCGGTGTGGATAACGCCTACATTGAGATCGACAACCTCGAAGTCCCGATCCTGGACGGCAGCGGCCTACCCATCGTGAACATGATTCGCGAAGCCGGGTTGAAAACCTACCGCAGGCGCCGCCGTTACTTGAGTATCCGCCGGCCGATCTCCATCGAGGACAAGGGAAAGAGGATCTCCATCCTTCCGGCGGATCGCTTCGCGCTAACCTGCGACGTGTTCTTTCCACATCCCGCGGTTGGACGCCAGACATTGGAGTTTGAAGTCACCCCGGAGCGCTATACGACTGAGATTGCGCCCGCCCGCACCTTCGGCTTCGCCCAGGAACTGGACCAGATGCGGAACATGGGGCTAATCCGCGGAGCGTCGCTGGAAAACGCGGTCTGCTTCGACGCCCACGGCGTGATGAACGCCGAAGGCATGCGCTTTCCGGACGAGTGCTGCCGTCACAAGGCACTTGACCTGATCGGCGACCTGGCGCTGGTGGGGCGGCCGCTGTTAGGCCACGTGATCGCGGAACGGGCCGGCCACGCGATGCACGTCGCCCTGGTGGCTAAGATCATGGCCGACCCCTCGCTGTACGAGATTCTAAGCTTCGACGAATTGGCCGGCAGGGTAGCCCACGCGCTGGTATCCTGAGGGTTCTCCACGCCTCGGCGTGAACACGCGAAACCGTGCGCTGGCTGCCGAACATCCTGACGCTGCTGCGTCTGCCCCTGGCCACTTGCGTCGCCTGGCTGGTCGTCCGCGGGGACTCCTCCGTGGCGCTGCCGGTGCTGGCCGTCGCCGGGCTGACCGACGCCCTGGATGGCTATCTCGCGCGGCGGTTCGACGCCGTTTCCCGGTTCGGGGCGCTGTGGGACCCGATCGCCGACAAGGCGCTATTGGTGTCCGTTTTTGTCTCCCTTGGCGCCGGTGGCTTGGTGCCGATGTGGTTGGTTTGGATGGTCGTCGCCCGCGACGTGCTCATCCTTGCCGTCGCCGGGATGGCATTGATTTCCGGGCGGCGCGGCGGGCTGGCGCCTTCCGTCTGGGGAAAACTCAGCACGTTTGTACAGATCGTGACCGGGCTCACCGCGCTGGCGAGCGACGCGATCCCGGGGCTCGGCGCCGAACGGCCGGCCGTCATCCTGCCCGTGGTCGCGGCCATCACCACCGCGTGGAGCGGGGTCCACTACGCCTGGCGTGCCGCTCGCCTGTTTTCCGGCGCTTCCGAGGCAGGGGGCGAAGGGGTGCGCAACATACGGGTGCTGCTGGTAGCGCCATCGGCGCGCTACGTCGGGGGGCAATCCGTGCAGGCCGCCAACCTGCTGGAATGCTTACGCCAGGGCGGGGAAGTCACGGTTGGTCTTCAATACAGCGATCCCGAGTTCCCCCCCGGCCTGCGTTGGTTCCGGCGCCTCAAGTACGTACGCACGGTTGTCAACCTGACGGTGTACTCGCTGCAACTCGCCTTGCGGACACCGCGTTACCCGCTGGTACATGTCTTCACCCCGGGTTTGACAGCCTACCTGTTGACGGCGCTCCCCGTCCTTCTGGTGGGGCGAGCGTATGGGAAACGCGTGGTCGTGAACTACCACGACGGCCGGGTCGCGGAACATATGGACTCCTCGCGAGTCGCGCGTCCCACGCTGCGGATGGCGTCCGCCGTTGTCACGCCGTCCGAGTTCGTACTCCAGACGTTTCAGGCGCACGGAGTCCCCGCGCGGTGCATCCACAACCTGATCGACCCTTCGCCATTTCGATACCGGGAACGCGGCCGCTTGCGGCCGGTCTTCCTGACCAACCGGATGCTCGACCCACTCTACAACGTCGAGTGCGTCCTGCGCGCCTTCGCGCTGATCCAGTGCGAACACCCCGATGCGACCCTTACGGTGGCGCACGACGGCCCCAGCCGCCGCCGCCTGGAGGATCTCGCCGGCGAACTCGGACTGCGAAACGTGACCTTCACCGGGCATGTGGCCGTCTCGAAGATGCCGGAGCTTTATGATGCCGCCGACATCTACCTGATGAGCCCCTGGCGCGACTGCATGCCGCTCACCCTGTTGGAGTGCTTCGCAGCGGGCCTTCCGGCCGTCGCTACACGCGCCGGCGGCGTCCCGTACATGCTGGAGCACGAACGCACGGGGCTGTTGGTTGAACTGGACGATCACGTGGCGATGGCCGCTTGCGCCCTCCGCCTGCTAGACGAACCCGATTTGGCCGCCTCCATTGCCGCGGCCGCGCGAGCGGAATTGGCCAAGTACTCCTGCCCGGCTGTCCGCGCGCAATGGCTCGAATTGTATCGCTCGCTGGGGCGATAGGCGGGGCGCGGTGGGGGAAGCATGTGGTGGGCCCTGCTGGATTCGAACCAGCGACCAACGGATTATGAGTCCGCTGCACTAACCGCTGTGCTAAGGGCCCGGACGAGTCTATTGTAGCCCGTTGCCTGAGAGGGCCGAGGCCGAGCACATCGAGGGAACGAGGAGCCTGCGCTCGGCGAAATCCGCCCTACTCCCATTCGATGGTGCCCGGCGGCTTGTGCGTCAGGTCGTAGAACACGGCACAGATTCCGGGTTGCGCGAGCAGGTCCTCCGCCATCCGCCCCAGCAGGCTCCGGTCCATCGGCACCGATTGTGCGGTCATCCCGTCCACCGAATCCACCGGCCGCAGCACGATGGAGTCGGGCCGATCGCCCGCGCCGACAGGGATCAGGATCACTGGGAACTGCCAGATGCCGTGGTCGTACCCGCTCCGGTGGGAGAGCGTTCGTACTGTTGCGTCGGCCCGGCGGAGCCGCGCGAGGCGCTCCGCGCTCAGTGCGGCGGCGCTGGCCCTCCATTCTTCCGGACGCACCTCACTACGAACCAGGGCGACGATCCTGTTCACAGTACGGATCCGGTTCACCAGTTCGGTGGCGGCGGCTTGCAGGTCCGCCTCGGGAGCGGGGAACTGCTCGAGGCACAGCACCTGGGCATAGCTGCGGCAATCGCCCTGCACGCCCACCGAACGTACCGGCAACAACCATCCCTCCTCCACGCGGCGGACCGGTTCGTCGCGCTCCGCGCACAGGCAGCGGATGGCCAGCCCCGGCCCTGGGAACGGGTGCCGCTCGAGCAACTCCTCGGGCAAGCCCAGTTCGCGGCCCACCTCGCGGACTTCGTCCTTGTAAAAGTAACTCAGGGGTTCGATGATGCGGTTGGACTCCATCAGGCGGACGATGCCAGGCACGCGATTATGGTGCGTCTTGATGACAGCCGCCTTAGCCGTCCCACCCGACTCGATCGTGTCCGGGTAGATGGTGCCCTGTCCAAGGATCCACTCGTCGTCCAGGAAGTGGTGCGATTCGATGGCGCGTTCCTGAACCCTTACGAACTCTTCGCCGATGATCTTCCGCTTGTCTTCGGGGTCGGTCGCGCCGGCCAGGGCGCCAAGAAATCGCTCGCTCGCGTCTTCGACGACGAACGCCCCCTCGCTCCGTTGGAAGATCCCGCGCACGAACTCGGTCTCTCCGTCCCGCATCAGGCCGGTGTCAACGTAGATGCCGCGCACGCGGTCTGGCCCGAGCGTGCGGAGGCAGAGCGTGAAAGCGACGGTCGAATCCACTCCGCCGCTAACGAAGAAGAATACCTTCCGGCTCCCCACGGTCTCACGGATTTGGTCCTCAAGCAGGGGAATGCGGTTCTTCGGGTCCCAGTCGGGCTGGCACCCGCACACGCCGAACAGAAAATTCGAAAGGAACCGGGCGCCTTGCCGTGTGTGGACCACTTCCGGATGGAATTGCACGCCGTAACGGCGCCCCTCAGAGTCGCCCATCGCAGCGATGGCGCAGGTTTCAGTGGAGGCCAACTGGCGGAAGCCCGGCGGGACCTCCATTACCGTGTCCCGGTGGCTCATCCAGGCCGGCTGATGATCCAATATCCCATCCAGGAAACGGTCCGGCGCCTTCAAGTCAAGGAACGACAGCCCGTACTCGCCTTTGTCGCCCTTTTTCACCGCACCGCCCAGTAGGAGGGCCATCAATTGGTGGCCGTAGCAGATGCCCAAGACCCCGGCCGTGAGGTTGAAGATGCCCGGATCGACAGTCGGGCTGCCGGGTTCATAAACGCTGTTCGGCCCCCCCGAGATAATCAGGGCTCGTCGGGAAGCCAATTGAACGGGGGGTGTTTCGCTGGACCGAACCTCCGCGTACACGCCGTGCTCGCGCACCTTCCGGGCGATCAGGTGGCAATACTGGCCCCCGGCGTCAAGCACGGTCACCTGGGGCTCGGGAATGTAATGTGTCAAGGCTGCTTGGCGCGCCGCTGCGCCATCAATTTCTTGGTGTTGTCCAAAAGCGCTTTGGCCTTGGGCATCGAGTCGACCGCCTTGGCCACGGCCGGGTCGCCTTCTACGGCCACTCTGGCGGCGTCGTCGACGCTAAACGCGTACGCGTACATCTCTCGCTTTAGTTGAGAACGGATCCAGGTATGGGTCTCCGCGTACTCGGCCTCGGTGAATTTCACGCCCGACTCGAGCAGGTACCGGTGAAACTCGTCTTCAACGGCCTGGTCCGGTTGCCAGCCGGGCGCAAGGCTGGAGTCGCGGGCGCCGAGATACTTAGCCGTGAAGTTGAAGAACGCCGCCTGCCTAAGCAACTCGACCTGAAACCGCGTGGCCTTGGGAGGAGTGTACTTCTCATCGGGCGCGATCCCGCCTCCCCCGTAAACAGTCCGGCCGCTGTCGGTCATCTTGACGTCCTGAGTGTTCTGCGTGCCGGTGTCCTTCCGGGTGTAGTAGTCGTAGAAGGAGATGCTGGAGTAATCGCGCTGAATCAGCCGCTCGCTCGGCGTGTAATACTTGGCGGTGGTCAACGCCAGGCCGGTGTTCTCCGACAGCGGGTACACCGTCTGCACCAGGCCCTTGCCGAAGGTGTTGTCGCCGAGCACCCAGGCGCGGTCGTGGTCCTGCAAGGCGCCGGCGACGATCTCGGCGGCCGACGCCGAGGTGCGGTTCACTAACACCACCACGGGGTAGTCGCGGGCGGCGCCACCGGTGCGGGCCACGTAGCGCTTCTCGGAAGAGGCGCGCCCTCGATGACTCACAATTACCTGTCCCTTTTGCAGGAACCGTTCGGAAACGGCGACCCCCTCGTTCAGCAAGCCGCCGGGGTTGCCGCGAAGATCGAGCACGAGCCCCTTGAGATTCTGCTCACCAAGAACCTTCAACGCGTCGTCCAAATCCCGGCTGGTGGTCTCGGTGAACTGCACGATCTGAACGTAGCCGATGCCCGACTTCAACATGATCGGGTCCGGCACGCTTTTCCGGTTGATGGCGTCGCGGATCACGTCGAATTCGATCAGGCCTTCACGGCCCGGGCGGCTCACCTCGACCTTGGCGACCGTTCCGCGCGGCCCTTTCAACAAGTCGGCGACATCGGCCGTCGACAGGCCCTCGGTCGACTTGCCGTTGATCGTCATCAGCGTGTCGCCCTGGCGAAGGCCGGCTTTGAAGGCGGGCGAACCGGCGAAGGTCTCCATGACCATTGTCCGGTTGTTGCGCGCGCCGACGCGCATTCCCACCCCGTAGTACTGGCCACGCTGCTCTTCGCGCATCAAGGCGAAGTAGCGCGGGTCGAAAAAGCTGGAGTGCGGATCCAGTGTCCGGAGCAAGCCCGGGATGGCGCCGTTGTAAATAGCCTTGTCGGCGTCCAACGGTTCGGCCGCATTCTGCTCCACCTGGGTGTAAACGTTGCTGAAGGTGCGAAGTCCGGCGCGGATTTCATCTTCGCCGGAAGCGGCGGAAACCCCTGCAAGCCCGGGTGCGTAGATCCCCCCGGCCAAAGCGCACGCCAAAACGACCAGCGGCGCAAGAAAAGAAAGCCGATGCGTGAATTTCATCGCCTTGGATTACCCCAGCAGATTCAATTATAGCGCAGCCGCAAGTCTCACATTGCCCGGGCTTTGCGGGCCGCTGGCGAGGTTTCCATCCGCGCTGGCTTGCGAGGCGCCGGGCCCAGACGCTTGACGTGGTCGCTGACGCAAACCAGGAACATCGGCTGGCGCGCATTCTTGAGGATATCGATGACGCGCTCCTGGCGGTCTTCGAGATAGATGCTCTTACCGTCGGTCAGGAGGTGCAGGTTCGAGTCGCCCGCCAGAACCTCGCTCAGACGCCGGCCCATGTCCTTTTGCAGATACCGCAGGACCCGGCGCAGCTTCTGGAGCGAGAAGCCTTTCTTCCGCAGTTCGGCGATGAGCGTGACTTCCAGTACCTCCTCCGCGGTGTACTTGCGCCGGTGGCCCTGATGGCGCGGGCTCACGACGTGCCGCTCGTCCCACCACTGCAACTGCCGCAGACTGACGCGGGCGATCCGGGCGACGTCGCTGCTGGAGTAACCCGTACCCGGTGTCTGGCCTTCCGGTTTCAACTTCCGCATTGGCTTGAGCATGTGGGCGCGCTTTCCGTCGAAGACAGGCGACTCTCAGATTGTACTCAACCCGCGCGGCCAGTCAAGGGCCTTGCTCGCGCGTCCGTAAACAGGCTCTTTGGCGAAGGGGCCCGGGCAACGCGCCTCGCCCGCGCGCGAAGCGCGGCCGGCCGCCGGTCACCGGGGAGGCCCGAAGGCCGCTCTCACCAGCGCCAGTCCTTCCTCGCGCGAAGCGATTCTCGATTCCAATTGGGCGTCCTCGGCGGCTTCCAACATCTGCGCGAATTCCGGCCCGGCCCGATAGCCGGCCGCCAGCAGGTCGCGGCCCGTCACCAACCGCCGGGGCCGCAGTCTCTCCGGCGGCAGCGCCGCCTGTTTGGCGCGCACGAAATCGTGGTTGTCCAGAAGACCGTGGCTGGCCAGGCAGTCCAGCCGATGCAGTTCCAGTAGCTCGTCGAAGTGCGGTTCGCGCAGGAAGCGCCGCAAGGTGCTCTCCCGCATCTGCTTCACGTCCTTGAACCGAAGGTGATCGGCCACCAGCGCTTCGACGGTGCGGATCTCCTGATTCGAAAAACGCAGCCGCTCCAGGATGTCCACCGCCATCTTCGCCCCCACGGTCATGTGCCCGTCGAAACGTATGCGATCGGCGACGCGATAGGTCGGAGGCTTGCCGACGTCGTGCAACAGCGCCCCCCAGGCCAGCGTCGGAGTGGGCTCTCGCAACATGTCCAGCATCAAGAGGGTGTGCGTCCAGACGTCTCCCTCGGGATGAAACTCCTTTGGCTGGGCGACCCCTTGCATCGCCCGGACCTCCGGCAGCAATTCGAGCAGGAGACCGGACTCATCGAGTAGAACTAATCCCCGACGGGCGCCGCCTTCGGTCAAAATGCGGGTCAATTCATCGCGGATTCGCTCGGCGGAAACCGCGTGGATCGAGGCGGCCTCGCGCCGGATGGCGGCCATGGTCGCTGTTTCGATGTCGAATCCCAAAGACGCCGCCAGGCGCACCGCGCGCAGCATACGCAGCCGGTCCTCGGCGAAGCGCGATTGCGGGTCGCCGATGGCCCGGATGAGCCGTTCCTCCAGGTCCGCCCGGCCTCCCGCAAAATCCAGCACCTCGCCGGTCAAGGGATCTTCGAACAGCGCGTTCACGGTGAAGTCCCGGCGGATGGCGTCCAGGCGGGGGCCGGTTTCGAAGGCGACATGGCGCGGCCGGCGGCCATCCTCGTATGAGCGTTCGCGGCGAAACGTCGCGATCTCCACTTCCGCTTCCCCGCGCCGCACCAGCATCACGCCGAAGTGCGCTCCTACGGGGCGGGCGTCCGGGTAGAGCCCGAGGACCGTCTCCGGGTGGGCGCTGGTCGCCACGTCGTAGTCGCGCGGCTGGCGGCCGAGCAATCGGTCCCGAACACATCCTCCGACCAGGTAGGCGCGGGCCCCCGCGTCCCGCAGTGCGGCTACAATGGAATGAGCCAGCCCCGCCGCGCTGGTTTCCGTCGATCCCATGATCGTAGAATAAGCGATCGGAGTGTTTGGAACAGCCTGACATGTCTCCCGAAGCTGGGCAACCGGCGCCATCCGCGAAGATCGTCGTAGCCACGACCGTCGCCCTATCGTTTATCTCGTTCTGGCGCGGCGCCGCCATCGTCCTCAGCGACCTCGCCTCGACGATGTTTTACGTTGGGGGGATTTCTGAACAGGCTGTCGGGAAGGCCGCTCCCTGGTTCGTCCTTGGCGTGATGTTCTTCAGCTACGCCGTCCGCTCCATCTACCTGGAAAGCTGCAGCATGTTCGTGCGCGGCGGCGTCTACGTCGTAGTCCGCGACAGCATGGGGCCGTTCATGGCCAAGCTGTCGGTCTCCGCGCTGGTGGTGGACTACGTGCTTACCGGTCCGATCAGTTCCGTGAGCGCCGGCCAGTACCTGGGCCGTTTACTGAATGAATTGAGCGCCCTGCTGCAACAGGATTTCCGGATCAACCCGAACTATTTCGCCATGTTTTTCGGCGTCGGTGTCACCGTCTATTTCTGGTGGGCGAACATCAAGGGAATCCACGAATCCAGCTCCAAGGCGCTGCGCATCATGCAGGTCACCACGGTTATGGTGATCGCT